>JAICMS010000180.1 GCA_025929075.1 Propionibacteriales bacterium | reverse complement strand
GCGCGTCGTCCAGATCGAGACCGCCATGGGCGCTGCCGTCGAGGTCTTCCCCGGCGCCGCGGCCGTCGAGGTCGACCGCGGCCGCTTCCTGCCGGTGAAGACGACCAACGACCTGCTGGTGCTCCGATCCGACGCCTATGTCCTCGACGACGACTTCACGATCAGCCTGTACGGCGACCGGCGCGACGCCCCACTCGTCGAGCTCGACGCCGACCACTACAAGCTCGTCGACGACTTCGACGCCCGCTTTCCGGACGGGGCGCCTTCCCTGAAGGACGCCGAGTCGCTGCAGGTCGAGGGCGATTGGACGTTCGAGCAGGGCGTCGTTGTCACCGGCACTGTCGAGGTGGGGCCGGACGGCTCACCCGGCCGGATCGCCGCCGGCTCCCACCACGCTGGGCGCTGAAGCCGGCTAGCTGCGCCCTCGACGCCCGTCGCGGTCGACAGCATCCCCAGCGCCTTCGAAGAAGCTGGGGGCACGGCTACTAGGGTGGGTCCCGCCGCAACCGTCGCCGAACGAGAGCTCAGCACCTGATGCGCAGCGTTGACGAGCACCTGGCCCGGATCCTCGACGTGGTGTCCCCGCTGTCGCCGTACGAGCAACCCCTGCTTGAGGCGCTCGGCCTCCCGATCTGTGCCGACATCACCGCGCAGGTCGACCTGCCGAACTTCGACAACTCCGCGATGGACGGCTATGCCTGCCGGCTGGAGGACGTCAAGGCGGCGAGCCGCGACACACCCGTGCGGTTGCCGGTCGTGGGGGAGTCCGCCGCCGGTCAGTCGAAGGCCTATGCCCTCTCGCCCGGCCAGGCCGTGAAGATCATGACTGGCGCCCCGATGCCCTCGGGCGCCGACGTCGTCGTGCCGGTGGAGTGGACCGACGGCGGCCGGGCGGCGGTGGAGATCGTGCAGGCGCCGGAGCCGGGTCAGCACGTCCGGGCCCGGGGCGAGGACGTCCGCGTCGGCGACGCTCTGCTGTCCGAGGGGGACGTCCTCGGGCCCCGCGAGACGGCGATCCTGGCGGCGACCGGCCACGGCAGTGTGCGGGCCCGGCCTCGCCCGCGAGTGGTCGTCATCTCGACCGGCAGCGAGCTGCGCGAGCCGGGGATCCAGCTCGGCTACGACTCGATCTACGACTCGAACTCGTTCACTCTCGCCGCCGCGGCGCGCCAGGCCGACGCCATCTCCTACCGGGTCGGGATCATCCCCGATGACCCCCAGCAGCTCACCGACACCCTGTCCGACCAGCTGGTCCGGGCCGACCTCGTCGTCACCAGCGGTGGGGTGAGCAAGGGCGACTACGACGTCGTCAAGGACGTGCTCGGCCGGCTGGGGACCGTCGAGTTCGTCGAGGTGGCGATGCAGCCTGGCAAGCCGCAGGGCTTCGGCACGATCGGCGAGGACGCGACGCCGATCTTCACGCTGCCGGGCAACCCGGTGTCGGCCTACGTCTCCTTCGAGGTGTTCGTGCTGCCGGCGATCCGTCGGATGATGGGCAAGCTGCCCTACCGGCGGCCGCTCGTGCGGGCGGTCTGCACTGCGGGCTTCGGCTCACCGCGCGGGCGCAAGCAGTTCGTCCGCGGCCGGTTCGAGGTGACCGGGCGGGGGGGCCAGGTCACCCCGGTCGGCGGTCACGGGTCCCATCTGATCGGCGGGCTGTCGCGGGCGAACGCGTTGATCGTCGTCGCCGAGGCAACCACGTCCGTCGACGAGGGTGGGACCGTCGACGTACTCGCCCTGGACAGGAATTTCTGATGACAAGCGGCGACAAGCCCCGGCTCACCCATGTCGACAGCCGCGGCGACGCCCGGATGGTCGACGTATCCGCCAAGCAGGTCGGTGCGCGTGAGGCCGTGGCGGCGGGACGTGTCCTCGTGTCGGCCGACGTTGTCGCGCTGTTGCGTGGTGCCGGAGTGCCCAAGGGCGACGCGCTGGCCGTCGCCAGGGTCGCAGGCATCATGGGCGCCAAGCGGACGCCCGACCTGATCCCGCTCTGCCATCCGATCGCCGTCAGCGGGGTGCAGGTCGACCTGGCCGTCGCGGACGACGCCGTCGAGATCACTGCCACCGTACGGACGGCCGACCGGACAGGTGTCGAGATGGAGGCACTGACCGCCGTGAGCGTCGCCGCGCTCGCCTTGGTCGACATGGTCAAGGCCGTGGACAAGTCCGCCGTCATCTCCGACATCCGGCTGTTGCGCAAGTCGGGCGGCCGCAGTGGGCACTGGGAGCGCGATGGCCAGCACTGAGACCGGCAGCTCCTCAACAGAGTCCGCGCTGTCGAGTCGGCGGGCGGTCGTGCTGTCCGTCTCCAACCGTGCGGCGGCTGGTGTCTACGACGACACGACGGGCCCGATGATCGCGAAAGCCCTCCGGGAGTTGGGCTTTAACGACGTCCGGGCTTCGGTGGTCGCAGACGGCGATCCCGTCCGCGAAGCCCTCACCGCGGCACTCGCCGACGGGGCCGACCTGGTGGTGACGACGGGAGGCACCGGCATCTCTCCCACCGATCGGACTCCGGAGATGACACAGCAGGTCGTCGAACGCGAGGTGCCTGGCATCGCCGAGGCCATCCGGGCCTACGGCGTCGGCAACGGCGTGGCGACTGCCTCGCTGTCGCGTGGGATCGCCGGTCAGGCCGGCCACACTCTCGTCGTCAACCTGCCGGGCTCGACTGGCGGCTGCAAGGACGGCCTCGCTGTGCTGTTGCCGCTGCTTCCCCATGCCCTCGACCAGATCGCCGGCGGAGACCATCCGCGGTCCGATGAGGGGGGTCAGCCCTGACCGCGGGCTGGCCGGTGCAGCTGTCGGCCGGACCTATCGGGCTGCGGCCGCTGACCACCAGGGACGCGCACCGGTGGGCCCAGTTGCGTCGCGAGAACCATGAGTGGCTGGTCGAGTGGGAGGCGACGCAGCCGCCGGAGGCGGGTGGCCGTTCGGCGACGTACCGCTCGATGACACGCGACCTGATCCGGCAGGGCAAGGAGGGCCGGGCGCTGCCGTTCGTGCTCACCTACGACGACAAGATGGTCGGTCAGCTCACCGTCACCGGCATCACGTGGGGCTCGGCGCGCTGGGCGCAGGTCGGCTACTGGATCGACAAGGGGTACGCCGGTCGCGGCATCATGCCGGTCGCTGTCGCGCTGGCGTGCGACCACTGCTTCCGCTCGCTGCGGCTGCACCGGATCGAGATCGCGATCCGGCCCGAGAACACCGCGAGCCTCCGGGTCGTCGAGAAGCTCGGCTTCCCCTTGATCGGAACCGCCCCGCGCTACCTCCACATCAACGGTGAGTGGCGCGACCACATGATCTTCGCCCTGACCGCCGAAGAGGTCGACGGCGGACTGCTGGGCCGGGTGCAGTAGCAGGCCGACCGGCACCTGCTCGACCACCTCATCGGTCGAGCATCGGCCCCAAACCTCAACAGCCACTCAATTCTCAGGCGACACACCGATTCGCCTGCCCGGGCGCACGGCGCGCCGGCAATACGGTCGGACACGTGCTGACCGGAGTGATCTTCGCCGCGATCGTGATCGCCTGGGCCGGCTACCTTGTCCCGACAGCACTGCGTCGCCACGACCAGGCGTCCAAGGCCAGGTCGATCGACCGGTTCTCCTCGGCGATGCGGGTG
>JAICMS010000154.1 GCA_025929075.1 Propionibacteriales bacterium | reverse complement strand
CGAGGCCGAGCTGACCGAGGGTTCGTGGTACGTCGTCAACGCCGCGCCCACCGACGTACTCGACCCTGACCCTCAGCAGCTCTGGCGACGCGTCCTGCGCCGGCAACCGGGGTCACTCGCCTACGTGGCGACGTTCCCCGACGACCCTGCCCTGAACTGAGGACGCTTCATTGAACTGAGTACCAACGCGCGCCGAGTCTGCCATGCTGGGGCAACTCGCAGCGTCACCGCGTCAGGTCGACCCATGGAGGATCGATGTCGTATCCGCCGCCGCCACCGCAGGACCCCTACGGCTCTTACGGTTCCTACGGCTATGGGCCGCCGGCAAACCACAAGAACGCGGTGTTGGCCCTGATCCTCGGCATCGTCAGCCTGATCTTCTGCTCACTGTGCGGTCCGTTCGCCTGGGTGATCGGCAAGCGGGCCGTCGATGAGATCGACGCCTCGGGAGGGCGGATCGGCGGCCGCGGCCTGGCTCAAGCCGGTTACATCTGTGGGATCGTCGGCACCGCGTTCCTCGCGATCAGCATCGTGGTGATCATCATCGTCTTCGGAGTGGCCGCCAACAGCGGTACATAGACTGGCGCCCATGGGGATCCAGCTGAGCCCGGGCACCGAGACCGTCGAAGACCGGCGTACTCAAGAGTCTCTCGACGAGGGCGACCACGACAGGTTCAGCCACTACGCGCGCAAGGACAAACTCACCGAGGCGATGGTGATGGGAACGCCGGTGATCGCCTTGTGCGGCAAGGTCTGGGTGCCCAGCAGAGACCCGCAGCGCTATCCCGTCTGCCCGACCTGCAAGGAAATCTGGGAGTCGCTCAAGCCCGGTGACGAGCCGCAGAGCTGACCCACAGGTCAGGCCAGCGCCGGCGGCGCGACCTCCTCGTCGTCACGATGAGTCAAGATCTCCTCGACCCGGGGGCTCGGTAGTTGGCTCACATAGGCGAGGGCCAGGATGACGATGGTGAGGATCGCGTTGGCGATCAACCCGCCGTCAAAGCCGTACCAGTTGTACTGTCCGGCATCGGTGCTGCTGGTGCCAGAGTAGGAACCGAGCCAGCTGACCAGTGTGATGCCGCCGAACCACAGCAGCACCCACCAGCCGTGTCGGAAGTCCCAGTTCCGGATCCGGGCGAGGCCGGTGATCTGGAAGAACACCAAAAAGACGTAGCCGATGCCGATGGCGGCCATCATCTTCCAGACCTGGTCCCATCCTGCCCAGTACATGATCAAGTTGGTTGAGTACAGGGCCAGGGGCGCAATGATCCACACCGCCGACTGCCGGTACGGACGTTCCTGGTTCGGCAGTTGTCGCCGCATGCACAGCAGCACGATCGGCCCGCTGCCGAAGGACAAGACGGTCATCGACGTGACGATGCTTACAAGCGCTGTCCAACTCGGGAACGGCAGGAAGAAGATCACCCCGACGATGAACGACACGATCAGGCTGACCCACGGCACGCCGTGGCGGTTGATCGACGAAAGCTCCTTCGGGGCGTTGCGGTTGCGACCCATGGCGTAGGACATTCGCGCCGTCACGCCGGTGTAGATCAGCCCGGTGTCGCTCGGCGAGATGATCGCGTCGGCGTACAGCAGGTAGGCCAGCCATGACAGCCCGAGGAAGGTGGCGACGGTTGCGAGCGGAGCGAAGGTGCCGGCGACATTCCCGAGGTTGAAGACGTTCGGGTTCGCCAGCCCCTTCCAGCCCTGCTTGGCCACGTCATGTCCGTCGACCGCACCGATGAACGCAAGTTGCAGCAGGAAGTAAAGGATCCCGCAGATCACCACCGACCCGACCACCGTCAAAGGCACGTTACGGCGCGGGTTGTTTGTCTCGCCGGCCATCTCGATGCCCTGACGGAAGCCCAGGAAGGAGAAGGCTATCCCGGCGCCCGGTATCGCCTCGAACGCGCTCTTCAGCCCGTACGGCGCGAAGCCGCCGTAAGCGCTGAAGTGGCTGCCGTGGAAGCCGAGAATGAGGAACGCCGCGATGACCACGCAGATCATGGCGAGCTTCCACCAGACCAGCACGTTGTTGATCCTGGCGAACCAGCGAACGCCGAAGAAGTTGATGCAGACGAAGACGGCCATCAACCCGACGGACACCAAGAAGCCCCACCAGGTGATGGCGCCGCTGCTCTTGAGCAACCACGGCAGGTAGCTGTTCGCATAGGTCATGACGGCGATCACCTCGACGGAGGCGACGGCCGCCGCGGCCAGCCAGGTCACCCAGCCGAAGGAGTAACTGGCGAACGAGCCGAAGGAGTAGTGCGGGTAGCGCGCGACGCCACCGCTGTGCGGGAACATCACGCCGAGCTCGGCATAGCTGAGGCCGATCAGCCCGAACATCACGGTCCCTACGATCCATGAGATCAGCGCTGCCGGCCCAGCCTGCGACGACGCATGAAGAGAACTGAACAGCCACCCGGACCCGATGATCGAGCCGATCGCGGCGAACAGCAGACCGATGAGCCCGAAGTCTTTCCGCATGCGCGGGTCGTCACCGGCCACACCGGTGCCGGAACCGGAATGCGGATGCTCAAGCAGTTCGGTGGCCATCTGGGATTCCTCTCCCTCGTGCGGCAGTCGGAGGAACCGGCTGCCATTGCCCTGCAACCGTTGTGCGTGCTTTCAGCTTTTTCACGCTAGACCTACCACGCCTCGGCGCGTCAAGCATCTCGAGCCGAGTCAGCGGTCGTGTCGCGCTGCGCTGCCTGGCCGCCGGTGACCGCCGCGTGCGCGCTGAATCAGCCGGGGCCGCCGCCGTCGTTGGCGCAGCGGAAACCGAGGTTGGCGGAGAAGGAGTCCGGCGCGTTGGAGGACCGCGCGGCGACCCGGTAGCGATGGCAGTAGGAGTCGTGGCACAGGTAGGAGCCGCCACGCATGACTCGCTGGTCGCCGGTCGTGGGACCGGCGGGGTCGGCGTCCGGCGACTCGTCGTAGTAGTGCGGGGAGAACCAGTCGGCGCACCACTCCCAGACGTTGCCGGCCGTGTTCCAGAGCCCGTATCCGTTCGGTCGGTAGGTCTTGACCGGTGCCGTCGTCAGGTAGCCGTCGTCCATCGTGTTGACGTCAGGGAACCGGCCCTGCCAGATGTTGCAATTCCAACGGCCGCCCGGCGTCAGCTCGTCACCCCACGCGAACCGGCTGCTCTCCAGGCCCCCGCGCGCGGCGGCCTCCCACTCCGCCTCGGTGGGCAGCCGCTTGCCGACCCATTGGCAGTACGCCGACGCGTCGTGCCAGGAGACGTGCACCACTGGATGATTCTGCCGACGCTGGATCGACGAGCCAGCACCCTCGGGATGCCGCCAGTCGGCGCCGCGCACGGTGAGCCACCACGGGGTACCGGCTGCGACACCCAGCACGTCGGCGCCCTCAGCGACAGCAAGATGGAAGACCGCCGAGGCGCCGAAGTGCTCGGCGTCGGTCACATGACCGGTTGCCTTGACGAAGGTGGCGAACGCGGCATTGGTCACCGCTGTCGCGTCGATGAGGTACGGCGACAGGCTGACCTCGTGCACCGGTGTCTCGCCGTCGGCCGGGTAGCCCTCGTCGAAGGCGTCACCCAGCAGGAACCGGCCGCCCGGGATGGCCACCTGCCCGCGTGTCGAGCGCGGGCCGACAGGGACAGCGAGCATGGCCTGGCGCTGCGCCGCATCCGCCTTGCTCGGTTGGCCGTGATGGCCGGGCGCACAGCAGGGGCTGCCCGCGCCGTCAGGGTGGTTGCCGCTCTGCATCTGGTGGCCCTGGTGACTCGTCCGGACTCGTCGGCGTCAGGCGGACGGATAGCCGTCGGGGTTCTGGCGCTGCCACCGCCAGGTGTCCACGCACATGTCGTCGATGGTGCGCACCGCCTTCCAGCCCAGCTCCTTCTGCGCGAGTGAGGGGTCGGCGTACGACGCCGCGATGTCACCGGCGCGCCGCCCGACGACTTCGTACGGCAGCTCGTGGCCGACGGCGCGCTCGAAGGCATGCAGCAGGTCCATGACGCTGGTGCCGTGTCCCGTGCCGAGGTTCCACGTGCTGACCGATGCATCAGTGGTGGTCAGCTTGGCCAGTGCGGCGACGTGGCCAGCGGCCAGGTCCTCGACGTGGATGTAGTCGCGGACGCCGGTGCCATCAGGGGTGTCGTAGTCGTTGCCGAAGACGCGGAGCTTGTCGCGGCGCCCGACCGCGACCTGTGCGATGTAGGGCATCAGGTTGTTGGGGATGTCGGCCGGGTCCTCCCCGATCGTGCCCGACGGGTGCGCGCCGACCGGGTTGAAGTAGCGCAGCAGGGCGATCCGCCAGCTCGGGCGGGCGGCCGCCACGTCGCGAAGGACCTGTTCGATCATCACCTTCGTCCAGCCGTACGGATTGGTCGCCGACGTCGGAAGGGCCTCAGTCATCGGCACCGGTGCTTCGGCGCCGTACACGGTGGCGGAGGAGGAGAAGACCAGCTTGTCCACGTTGTGCCGCTGCATCGCCCGGACGAGCGAGAACGTGGCGCCGAGGTTGTTCTCGTAGTACTCCAGCGGCAATTCGACGCTCTCGCCCACTGCCTTGAAGCCGGCGAAGTGGACGACGGCGTCGATCCGGTCGTGGGCGAAGAGGTGCTCGGTCTTGTCGACGTCACGCAGGTCGAAGGCGTGCAGCGGCAGGTGCTGGCCGGTGAGGGCCTCGAGCCGGTTGACGACGGTCGGGTTGGAGTTGGCGAAGTTGTCGACCACGACCACGTCGTGACCGGCCGCCACCAGCTGGACGACGGTGTGGGAGCCGATGTAGCCGGCGCCGCCGGACACTAGAACGCGCATGGCCGTCACTGTAGGCATCACCAGGCTTGGTAGCGAAACCGGCGGCGCGCGTTGCTGTTGCCTGGTGGTCAGCCGGTCGTGGCGGCGGTCACCAACGGCAGAGTGCGGTGGTTGATCTGGACCGCGAGCGAGATCGTGGTGGCCGACCGTTCGACACCTGGATGGGCGACGACCATGTCGAGCACGCGTTGGAGGTCGGCGTT
>JAICMS010000053.1 GCA_025929075.1 Propionibacteriales bacterium | reverse complement strand
TGAAAGCGGGCTGCCAGGGCGGTCGAGGACCGTGCTAAGGCACTGGTTGGGCCTCGATGGGGCCGACGTCAGTGGGGATCAGGCCGGCCGCGATGGCCTTCATGATTGCCTGGGCGCGGTTGCCGGCCCCCAGCTTCTCGTAGATCTTCGAGATGTGCGTCTTCGTCGTCGACTCGCTGATGAAGAGCCGGCGTGAGATCGGTCCAACTCCGAGACCCTCGGCGAGCAAAGCGAGGACCTCTGACTCGCGCGGGGAGAGCTTCGGCCCTGGTGAGGCCATCCGCCGGCGCATCGCGTCTGCCAGCTCTGGGGCGGTGAAGGAGCGCGGCGAAACCGCGGCGTGGCGGGCTGCTGCCACGACGTCGGCACTGGGAGCGTCCTTGGGCACGAAGGCCGAGGCACCCGCCTCCAGCGCCGCGAAGAGGTGCTCGTCGCCGCCGTACATCGTGAGCACGACGAGGCCGACTTCGGGACGTTGGTCGCGGAGGGCCTTGATCACCTCGAGGCCGCTGCCGTCCGGCAGCCGGAGATCGCAAACGACGACGTCCGGGCGGTGCTCTGCGGCACTTGCGAGCGCCGCGGCGACCGAGGACTCCTCGGCGACCACGGTGAACTCGGGGTGGCGGTCGAACGCGCGCCGCAGCCCCTGACGGATCAGATCGTGATCGTCAACGAGCAAGACGCTGAAAGCCATGGTTTCCTCCGGTTTTCTGGCTGATGGATGAGGGAAGGTCGTTGGGGAGTAGGACGACCGAGACGGTGGTCCCACCGCCGACTCGGTCGCCGATGGTGAGCACGGCGTTGATCCGACGGGCCCGCTCCTGCATCATTTGCAGGCCGTAGTGCCCGTCCTTGTCGGCTGAGGATCCGGTGCCGTCGTCTTCGATGCGGAGCTCGGCGAACGGCGGCTCGACTCGGCAGGTGATCCACAGGTTGCTGGCATGGGAGTGCTTGCGGGCGTTGGTGATCGCCTCCTGGGCAATCCGCAACAGTTCGGTCTCGACGTCGAGGCGCAGCCGGCGTTGGCTCTCCTCAAGCGACACGTGCACGGCCATCCCAGAGCTCTTGCCGGTCTCGCGGACGTAGGTGCCGAGCACCGAGCCCAGCCCAGCGTTGGTCGACACGCCGAGCCGCAGATCGAAGATCGACATCCGCAGTTCGGTGATGATCCTCGTCAGCTGCGACCGCAGGTCGGCGAGCCCGTGCCGGTGGTCGGGGTCGCTGCAGCGCTCACGGGACAGGTCATCGACGAGATAGCCGAGCGACGCGATCTCTTGGGCGATGCCATCGTGGATCTCCCGGGCCAGCCGGCGGCGTTCCTCGACGGTCGCCACCGCCCTGACGTCGCCGAAGAGGACTGATGACTCCAGCTGCAGGGCTGCCTCGTCGAGGTTGGCCCGGGTCTGTGCCACCACGTCGGGCGGGGGGATGCCTGGCCCGTCGACGACGACGCAGCCGATGCAGCGGTTGCCGATGACGAGCGGCAGCACGGTGCGGAAGCGGAAGGCGGACAGGCTGTCCTCGAGGGGGAGCTGCCTGATCCGCTGCAGCTGCATGGCGCGTCGCACCACCGGGTTGCCGATGAGGTAGGTGGCGAAGGAGTCGTCGCCCTGGTGGGCGATGACGAAGGGCTCGGCGGAGTCGTGCGTCAGCAACAGCGCCGACCGCTGGCCGTCGAGCGCATTCGTGGTGTCGAGCAATACCGTCTCCGACACGGTCTCGGTGTCGAGGCCGGACGGCAGGTCGCGGGTGATCGTGCGCAGCTCGCTCAGCAGGTGATGGGCGGACGCGTAGGGCGAGAGCTCGGTCTCGAGCCGCGGCCGACTGAGCTGGTGGATCCAGGAGCCGAGGATCGCGAAGGTGAAGCCGGTGGCGATCCACGGACCGTAGAGGGCGAGCAGGTCGTGGTTGCCCGCGGGGCTCTGGGCGTTGAGCGCCAGGAATGCCAGCGCCTCCACGAAGACGATCGTCGTCGACGGCAGCAGGCCGGCGCGCAGGCCGGCAAGCAGCGGCGGCACGACCAGATAGACGATGTAGGCGTTGTGCGACGTCGCGCTGAGCGACACGACAGTCATCGCGAACACCGACTCAGCCACCAGGCCGAACACATAAGTGTTGCCGTTGGTCGGCGGACTGATCACCGCCCAGCAGCCCATGGTGGCGACCACCCCAATCAGGAGGAAGAGCGTGCCCGAGGAGGCGCTGATCGATGACGTGATGGTGGTCAGCGCGAAGCCGACGAGCAGCGTGAAGGCCCTCGCGCTGATGTCGACCCTGGCTCGCAGCAGTGACGTCCGCAGCGGATACGTCGAGAACCTGCCCAGTCCTGGTATCCGGGTCGCCAGTTGGTCGACGGTGAGGCCAAGTCGGACCGCCGCGGCGCGTCGACGACCCCCGACCAACCTGGTGGCGGGGGCGTCGACTGCCTGACGAGACGACATCTGTTACTTAACCGTCCCGGAGAAGGCATGCATGATCGTGATCAGGCCGGGGCCGAGCACGGCGATGAACAGCGTCGGAAGGATGCAGAAGATCAGCGGGAAGAGGATCTTCACCGGCACCTTCTGTGCCTTCTCCTCGGCGCGCTGCCGGCGCTTGACCCGCATCTCCGTGGACTGCACGCGGAGCACCTGGCTCATCGGGATACCGAACGCGTCGGCCTGGACCAGCGCGGTGACGAAGGCGCGCAGCTCGGGGAGGTGGGTGCGCTCGCCGAGCGCTCGCATCGCGGCCGTGCGGCCAACGCCGATGTTCATCTCTTGCAGCACCCGGGCAAACTCGGCTGTCAGCGGACCCTCGGCGCTCTTGGCAACCCGGGACAGTGCCGCGTCGAACGCGAGGCCGGCCTCGACCGAGATCGTGAGCAGGTCGAGGGCGTCGGGCAGGTCCTTCTGCATCTGCTCCGAGCGTTCGTGGCCCTTCTGGTAAATCCACATGTTCGGCGCGAAGAAGCCGGCCATGGACAGCCCGACGCAGACCACCAGCGCCCAGAACAGGGGGAAGCTGAGCAGCATCGTCACTAACACGCTGAAGCAGAGCAGGATCGTGAAGCCGAGCACCTTCATCCCAAGGATCCGGTCGAGGCTCCAGCCTTCGGGGTTGCCGGCCACATCGAGGCGGTGCTGCAACCGCTGGGCCTGGTCGGCGGGGGTGAGTCGGCGGCCGAGACCGGTGAAGCGCTGCACCATCGGGTCGAGGACCCGCTCAGTGAACGGCTTCTCCACCTCTTGGCGAAGCTCTGGCGGTGCCGTACTGAATGCCTTCAGGGCGTCGAGGGTGCGGGACACCTGGCGGCGCTCGACCGTGGCGACACCGATAACCGACAGGCCGAGGGTGATCGCACCGAAGATCGCCAGCGTGCCGACAACCAGTAGCAGCTCTGCAGACATCGACTACACCTCCACCTTTACGGCCTTCTTGAGCCAGAACACCCCGATGGTCATGGCGACGGTCGCCACGATCCACATCACCCAGCCGATCGTGTTGTGGAACATCGGGGCCAGGTACGTCGGCCGGGCCAGGGCCAGGTAACCGACGAACAGCGGCGGTAGCAGGCCTAGAATCCAAGCCGAAAGCCGGCCCTCGGCGCTGAGCACATTGACCTGGCGGCGCAGGTACTCGCGTTCGCGCAGCGTGGCCGAGACCGTCAACAACAGCTCGGAGAGGTTGCCGCCGACCTCGCGCTGGATGCGGATCGCCATCACGACCCACTTGAAGTCGAGGCTCTCCATCCGGTCGGCGACGCCGTCGAGGGAGTCCTCGATCTCGACGCCGAGGCGCTGCTCCACGATGGTCCGCTTCAGCTCCGCGGCCATCGGGTCGCTGCCCTCCTGCACGACCGTGTCGACGGCCTGAGGGAGCGACAACCCGGCCTGGAGGCCACCCGCCATGATCTGCAAGGTCGGCGCCAATTGGCCGTTGAACGCCTTCACCCGACGCGAGCGCTTCAGCGACAGGTAGACCCAGGGCAGCAGGATGCCCGCCGCCAGCAACACGGTCATCGCGATCGCACTACCGTGGAAGAGCAACAAACCAGCCAGCCCAGCTGCGATCGCGACGCCAACATGCACGAGCAGCCACTCCGCCGGGGTGAGGTGCATGCCGCCCGCCTGGAGCTTGCTGGACAGGACCTCCTCGAAGTCCCGCTTCGACATGAGCTGGCTGGCAATGCCCACGGCGGTCTTGCGCATCTCGCTCGGGTCGCCGCCCTTCTTCGCGTCCGAGCGGCGCATCCCGCGGACCGTGTAGAGGTTGAGCTGCTTCTGCATGGGCGACAGCTCAGCCGGCACGATGCCGGTCAGACCGTAGGCCAGCAGAACGGCGAGGGCGAGGAAGACCAGTAGCAGCCCGCCGATCAGTGCCGACTTCGACAGGCTCGAGTGGCCGACCATCACCTTCGGGTACTGCGGCACCGTCGTCGGGTTGGTGCTGATCCCGGTGAACGATACGAACGCCTCGTCGGTGTAGGTGCTCCCACCGGCCTGGACCGAGATCTTCAGGTTGCCGCTGGCGCCGGACAGGCTGGTCGGCAGCGCGAACGTCACCTGCAGCTGCTTGGCCAGCACGTCTGCCTCGCTGGTGAACAGCTGCTGCAGCTGCGCGGTGCCGGAGGAGGTGACCGTGCCCTGGGTGGCAGCCACGATCTGCTCCAACGGCGAGTTCGCAACAAGCTGCTGGTTGAGCGCCACCGCGTCGATCCGCACCCCGGAGTCGTGGGCGGTCTGCAGCACGCCGCCGAGCGGCGTCCCGGTCGTGTCCACCCCGTCGGACAGCAGCAGGATGCTTCGCGAGCCCTGGCTGCCAGCCAGGTTGATGGCAGCCGCTACGCCGTCGTACAGCCTCGTGTGCAGGCTCAGGCTCAAGCCGCCGACTGCCTTGAGCAAGGCGCCGCGGTTCTGGGTCGGTGCCTGCGCGGTCGTCACCTTGTCGGCGAAGGTCACGATGCCGATGTAGACGTCGGACGGTGCATGCGTGATGTAGGCGCGGGCCGCCTGCTTGGCGGCGGTGAACGGCGCGCCGTGCATGCTGTCGCTGACGTCGATCGCCAGAATCGCGACCCGGCGGATGGCGTTCGTGGAGCTCTTGGCGAGCTGGGCGGTGGCGTGCATCTTCTGGCCGTTGACCCAAGCGCCGATCGTCGACGGGTCGATGGTCGTCTGGCTGGGGAGGCCGGGCACCGAGAACAGCACCCGGACAGTGCCGTCTGCGCTCGTCTCGACGTGATCGATCCGGCCGCTCGCCCCGGACGCCAGCGCGGCCGGAGCCAGCACTCCCAGGATCGCGAGTACGCCGACGACCAGCGCGCCGAGACGGAGCGTGGCCCGGAGGAGCGTGCGAGTGGTGTGCGTCATCGCGACAGCCCGTCCAACATGAAGACCTTGAGGTCGACCTCGACGCCGCTGTGCGCCATCTTGTCCAGGAACTTCGGCCGCAGGCCTCGCGAGTGCAGGCTGCCTCGGGAGCGGCCGTCCTCGTCCCAGCCGGCGCCGTAGTCGAAGGAGAAGAGATCCTGGAGGGTGATGATGTCGCCCTCCATGCCGACCACTTCAGTCACGTAGGTGATGCGGCGGGTGCCGTCCTTGAGCCGCGTCTGCTGGATGATCAGGTCGAGCGCGCTGGCCACCTGCTCGCGGATCGCCCGGACCGGCAGGTCCATTCCCGCCATCATCACCATCGTCTCGACGCGGGCGAGGGCGTCACGAGGGGAGTTGGCGTGTGCGGTCGAGATCGACCCGTCGTGACCGGTGTTCATCGCCTGGAGCATGTCGAGCGCGGCGGCGTCGCGGATTTCGCCGACCACGATGCGATCGGGGCGCATACGCAGGGCGTTGCGGACCAGGTCGCGGATCGTGACCTGGCCCTTGCCCTCGATGTTCGGCGGGCGGGCCTCGAGGCGGAGCACGTGGTCCTGGTGCAGCCGGAGCTCGGCGGCGTCCTCGATGGTGACGATGCGCTCGTCCTCGGGGATGAATGACGACAGCACGTTCAGCGTCGTCGTATTGCCGGCGCCGGTGCCGCCGGAGACGAGGATGTTGAGCCGGCCGCGGACACAGTCCCTGAGCAGCTGCGCCACATGAGGGGAGAAGGTGCCGAAGGCGATCAGGTCGTCGGCGGTGAACGGGTCGGCCGCGAACTTCCGGATCGTCAGCATCGAGCCGTCGAGTGCCAGCGGCGGGACGACGGCGTTCACGCGGCTGCCGTCAGGGAGCCGGGCGTCGACCATCGGGCTGGACTCGTCGACGCGGCGGCCGACCCGGGCGACGATCTTGTCGATCGTGCGGCGCAGGTGTGCCTCGTCGCCGAACCTGCCGTCGACCCGGTGCAGCCGGCCGTCACGCTCGATCCAGATGTCGTGCGGGCCGTTGACCATCACCTCGGTGATCTCCGGGTCGCGCAGGAACGGCTCGATGGGGCCGTAGCCGAGGATGTCGTCGGCGATCTCCTGGGCGATCCGCACCCGGTCGGTCATCGTCAGCGGAGTCTCTTCGTTGGCGAGCACCTCCTGGAGGGTCGCCCGGACCTGCTGCTCGATCTCGCCCTGGGTCTTGTTGGCGTCGTACAGCTTGGGACCGATCGTGCTCACCAGTCGGGCGTGCACGGTCTTCTTCAGCTCAAGGAACGGGTCCTCCTTGGAGTGGACCCGTTGGCGCTGCCCGTTGGACGACGAGGTGGCGGTCGTCGGCGGGGGCGTCGCACCGCGATCGAGCTGGGCCTGGGCCAGCCTGTCGGTCAGGCTCATGAGGTCACCTTCCGTCGGCGCAGACCGCCACGCTTGGGCGCGACGGAGGCCTTGTGCTGTTCGGGGGATGGCTTGTCCGCCGGGGTCGTGGTCGTGGCTTCGGCGGGCTGGTCGGTGGTGAAGTCGCGGGCCAGCTTCCTGATGGCCGACGACACCGGGTGCCGTGGGCTCTCGAGCACGATGAGCTTGCCGTGGTTGATCGAGGCAGTGACGTCCTTGGACTGTGGGATCGACGCGGCGATCGGCAGCTTGAGCGTGGTCTCGAAGTCGCTCGGGCTCAGGCCTACCTTCATGTCCGCACGGTTGATGACCAGCTTCCACTGGTCCTTCGGATGGTTGAGCAGACCCAGGGTCTCGACGGTGATCTTGAGGCTCTTCAGTGCCGTGACGTCGAGGGTGCCGACCAGCACCAGTAGGTCGGACTCGTCGAACGCCTGTAGGACGACCTCGTCGAACGCCGGCGGGGTGTCGACGACGACGTAGTCGAAGCTCTCGCGCAGCAGCCGCAACACCTTGCCGACGAGGTCTCCGTCGATCAGGTCCTTGGCGTCGGGCTGAACCGGCGCGACCAGCGCCTTGAGCCCGGCCGAGTGCTCGGTCAGCAGTGACTCGACCGCCGCCGGGTCGAGCTTGTCGCGCATGCTGATCGCGTCGGCGATCGTGTGCACGGGGAAGAGCTGGAGCACGATCGAGACGTCGCCGAAGGCTAGGTCGAGGTCGACGATGCAGACCTTGCGCTTGCCGCCCTCGGCGAGGCTCGCCGCGAGGTTGGTCGCGATCGTGGTCTTGCCGACGCCGCCCTTGGCGGAGAAGACGGTGACCAGCGATCCCTTCTCCTCGTCGTCGCCCTCGGGCTTGTCGCTGGCGGCCACCATGGCGGTGTGCACGGCGTAGGAGTGGACCACCGCCTCCGAAAGCCCGGTGAGGTCGCGCTCCTCGACGACGTCGCGGATGCCGGCGCGCAGCGCTTCCGCCAGTACGGCGGTGTCCACCCGCCGGCGCACGAGGATGACGCCCAGCGTCGGGCGGGTCACCCGCAGCGTGTCGGCCAACGCCACGGCGGCGGACAGGTCCACCGACGGGCCCAGCACGGCGGCGTACTCCTTGGGCCGCTGCTCGAGGTGGCGTCGCAGTGCGTCGAGGCTGGGCACCACGACACAGCCGCTACCTGCGGCTCCCTGCAACGCCTCCGCGGAGGCGGCATCCAACTCGACGACGACGGTCATGGAAGCCTCACTTGAAGAGGTTCTTGGAGGTGACTCCCAGGTCCGGAGAAACCTTGGACTTGTCGTTGAGCAGTCCGAACGCCAACGTGCCGTTGTTCGACGCGTAGATGACCTTCTCGGCGTCGTGTTGGTTCAGCGCCAAGGTGAGGATCGTCTTGGAGATCTGTTCGGTCGTCTGGTTGCCGCTCGAGTCGGTGGTGGTCTGCGACAAGACGGTGGTCGAGCCGACGCCGATGACCTCCACCTTCGGCAGCAGCATCCGCACGAAGTTGGGCGAGGTCCCGGTGGTGGTCGACCCGCTCTGGGTGCTGGCCACCGACGACAGGAAGATCGCGACGCTGGAGCCCGGTGTCACGAACCCGGCGACCCGGGCCGGGTCGGTGAGCTGCACCGACACCGCCAAGGAGCCATCGGGGATGGTGAGCTCCTGCTGGGTGCCCGGGGCACCGAAGCGGGCGGCGAGGATCTGCTCTCCCGGGTAGATCGTCGACAACGCGATGTCGCCGGAGATCTCTGTGGTGTCGACGAGCGCGTTCGGCACGATGTCGTTACTCGGCACCGAGGTGAGGGCGAACTTGCCCGATGCCTGGGCGTCGGCGACAGTCTCGCCCGCGGTGATCACCTTCTTGGCGGTGAGCACCTGCACCGGTTGCTGGCCGGCCTCGGCTCTGCTGTCGACCCCCTGCACGTAGAGGAAGATCATCGTCGCGCCGAGGGCAGCAATCACCACGGCGGCGATGAGGAGGATCGTTCTGCGTCCCATGTCGGTTTCCTTGTGGTCGGTGCGCACCGAGGTGCGAGGGAGGGGTAGAGGTCTAGTCGATGAGCTGGACGAACTTGGGACCGGTGCCGACGTACGGCGAGGTCTTGCCCCCCGGGGGAGGCGGCACGGAATTGTCGTTGAGGAAGACGACCTGCACCGACTGCAGCGCGTTGCTCTTGATCGTGATGCCGTTGTTGGCGGTCGCGGCCGTGCTGTAGGTCGCGGAGTTCGGCTGGTCGGTGATGAACGTCGGCCGGAAGTCGACGATCTGGTACTTGCTGCTGCCGCCGCTGACCGGCACCACACCGAACACAGGCACCCAGAAGAAGCGGGGAGAGTTGTAGATCTGCTGGGTCAGTGCCGGGTCGGAGAGGTTGTAGTTCGGGGAGTCGATGTCGCCGATGTTCGTGCTGCCGGTTTTGTCCACCAGGAAGCACGACAGCGTGTCGTTGTTGATCGTGTAGCTCAGCGTCGGGCTGCCGGCGTTGACGATGCGGGTGACCGGCAAGCCCGTGTCTGGGTTGCAGCCGGTGCCGGCGCCGGTGCCGCCGTTGAGGTCGAGGCGACCGGCCTCGTGGCCGGGCGAGGCGAGGATGTCGACACCGGTGATGAAGCCCTCGGTCGCCGCACCCTGCGGCAGCCCGGTCTTGGTGTCGACGCAGTTGGTGCCGTCGTTCGGCCAGACGACGGTCCACGACATCGCGGTGGTGCAGGTCCACGGCGACCCCTGGTGTGCCTTGGGGAACACCGCCAGCGAGTGGTCGAGCGGGCCGATGATGTTGGCCGCGATCACGTCGTTGGCTGCAGTGGGGTTCTTGACCTCGGCGTTGGACAACTGGATCGTCCCGAAGTTGCCGTCGCTCGAGCCCTGTGCGCACTGCAGCAGCGGATCGCCCACGGTGAGCGGCAGCGCGGTGTTCTCGTCCGACCACTTGTTGACCGCGCCGGCGATGTAGACCCGCACGTACCAGGTGTCCTGCACGCTGGTCACCGCGGCAGGCAGCGGCGCCGCAACGGTGATCTTGCTTGCCGAGTTGATCGTGAAGCCGGTGCTGAGCACGATGACGGGCGGCGGACCGGACTGGACCTGGTTACCGTTCTCGAAGAAGCCGACCTGAGTCACGTTGGTGAAGTTGGAGCCGTTGATGACCAGGTTGCTCTTGGTGTCGTCCAGCGCGATCTGAGCCGGGTTGAGAGCCAGCATGCCGGCCGCGTTCGTGTCGCTGCCGAAGGCCAGGTAGCGGGTGGTGCTCCCGCCGCCGGTTCCGTTGCTTGGCTGGGAGATCGTCTGCTGGCCGTAGTCGCAGCCGGTGGCGGCGTAGAACGGCAGCTCGTCGATCTTCGGCGACCGGATCTCCACGGTCGCCAGTGCGGCGACGTTGGTGTGGCTGTAGCCCATCGCGTTGGCCAGGCCGAAGTCGACCCGGGCGTTGGGGGTGACGACGGTGAGCTGGTTGAGGTTGTGCACCAGCGTGCCGCTGGCGGTGAAGTGGCCGTAGTACACCTGGCCGTTGGTGTCTGGCTTGGTCAGGCCCGTGGAGTCGGTGAGGTTCTGCTCGAGCACGCTCAGAGAGGGGGTGGAGCCCCCGTCGCTGAAGGTCCAGTTCTTCAGCAGGTACGTCGCCACGGAGGCGACGGCCGGGTCGCTGGCGAGCGGGGTTGCCTGCGGGCCAGGCAGGTTGTTGCCGGCGCCGCCGGCAAGCGCCGCGAAGTCCGCCTCGGTCTGGGTGTCGCGGTGGCGCTGCTGGGCGTTGCCGAGATCGACGACGAGCGCGCCGAGCGAGAACAGCAGCACCGCGCAGAGCGCGAAGATGATGGCGGTGACGCCGCGCTCGTCGCGGTTGGTGAGTCGAGTGGTCAAGCGTGTCATTCGCACCCGCTAGAGGTGGTGTCCTCGACCTGGGCCTGGACGGTCTTCTTGATCGTCGAGTCGTTGAGGAAGGGGACGAACGGGAAATGCAGGTTGAGCGTCGGGAACGAGATCGTCAGCGACACGACGCCGCCGATCTGGCCCGGAGAGCTCGTGACCGTGGTGCCGTCGGACTTGTAATAGGTCGCGACCGCGGTGGCGTTACCCGTCTTCGCGCCGCCGAGGTTGTTGTTCACCAGGCTGGTCAGCTGTGCCGAGGTCTGGCAGTTGCCGACAGACAGCTGCCGCAGCGCCTCGCTGGCGACCGAGCTGCCGGTCTGGGAGGCGTAGAAGTAGAAGCCGTACTGGATCATGCCGAAGAGCAGGGTGACGAACAGGACCAGGATCAGGGCGAACTCGACCGCGGCGGCGCCGTCCTGGCGACGCCGCAGGCGATGACGAACCGGCATGTTCTGCTCCTCCCAGAAGCGGGACCGGCCGGCGCTGGTCCGGTTGTGAAAGTAGTGCTGTGGATGAGCCTGTGGAGGTTGAACGCTGCACCTGATACGAGAAATGGCCCGTGTGGCTACGCCTCGACCGTCCGAACGGGTGATACCTAAGCCCTCTAAAGGGTGATTCAGCCGAAGAAACGCCCTATATCGGTCTAACCACCTCACCCTTTCCGCCCGCGCCGGTGGCCGTTCCCGGCAGACCTGCCGGAAAGTGGCCGATGGCTGCCGCTAAATGGCGGTTTGTCAGTCGGGATCGGCCACCCTTCGCTGGGCCGGGCGGCCGGCCGGCCGGCCAGGCTTGCAGCGTTGAGTGGCCAGGGTTGCAGCGTTGAGTGGCCAGGGTTGCGGGGTTGAGCGGCCACGGTTGCGGGGTTGAGTGGCCAGGCTTGCAGCGTTGAGTGGCCAGGCTTGCAGCGTTGAGTGGCCAGGCTTGCAGCGTTGAGTGGCCAGGCTTGGGGGGTTGATCGGGATTGGCGCGATTGGCGGGTATGGCGGCTGTCGGGATTGGTCGAGTACGGCGGCTGGCTGGTCTGTCGGGATCAGCCACTGGTCGCCCTAGCAGGGTCTGGTCGCGGCCAGCTGGTCGCCGTACGCATCGCTGGATCGACGGGCCGGTAGTGTCGCCGACGAGTGCCGGTGTGCCTGTCTGAGGGCAGCGCGACGCCGACCCGCCAAGCACGGATGAGGCCAGCGACAGGACTGCGATGGCAGAGCAGACGACGTCAACGATCGTCATCGACGCCGACCCGCCAAGCGTCATGGCGGTGATCGCCGACTTCGACAACTACCCGGAGTGGGCGCGCGGAGTGACGTCGGCGACCGTGTTGACCAAGGACGGCGAGGGGCGGGCCGCCGAGGTGGCGTTCGTGCTCGATGCGGCGCCGATCCGCGACCAGTACACGCTGGCCTACGACTGGGACGGCGACCGGCAGGTCACCTGGTCGCTGGTCGAGGCGACGATGCTCAAGGCGATGGAGGGCGCCTACGTCCTCGAGCCGGTGGGGCGGTCGACGCAGGTGACCTACCGGCTCAGTGTCGAGCTGATGATCCCGATGATCGGGATGCTCAAGCGCAAGGGCGAGAAGGTCATCATCGACACCGCCCTTAAGGGCCTCAAGCAACGCGTCGAGTCCACCCCCCGCTGACCCGGCCATGGCTGCCCGGGTGACCATTCAGCGGGCTGCCCGTGGTCAATTGCCCAGCGTTTGCGGGCGTCGGCCCGCCCCCCGCCGTACCAGACACCGCTTGTTCGGCGAGTCAGCGGGCTGGAGGGCCGAAACCCTGGATAGGCGGTGTTCGGCTGGCGCGGTGAGGGGGCAGGCTGTGCGGTGATGTCAGCGGTAACAGCTGAGTGTGGTGAGGAGACGCGCGGAGTGAGCGAGCGGTGGGCGGCGTGCTGACGATCGGTGTCGACGTCGGCGGCACCAAGACGGCCGCTGGAGTCGTCGACGAGGGCGGGCGGGTGCTCGAGACTCGCGGACTGCCGACACCGTCGCGCGACACCGCCGGAACCGAGGCGGCGATCGTCGCGTTGGTGTCCGACCTGCGCGAGCGGTACGTCGTCGAGGCGGTCGGCATCGGAGCGGCGGGCTACATCGACGCTGCTCGGTCGACGGTGCTCTTCGCCCCGAACCTCGCCTGGCGTGACGAGCCGCTCCAGCAGGCCGTGGAGGCCGGGGTCGGCATTCCGGTGGTCGTGGAAAACGACGCCAACGCGGCGGCCTGGGGGGAGTACCGCTTCGGCGCCGGCGTGGGCTTCGACGAGCAGCTGATGGTCACGGTCGGCACCGGCATCGGCGGCGGCATCGTGTACGGCGGGGCGCTTGTCCGTGGGGGATTCGGCATCGCTGGGGAGTTCGGCCACGTGCGGGTGGTGCCGAACGGGCACGTCTGTGGTTGTGGCAACCACGGCTGTTGGGAGCAGTACGCGAGCGGGTCAGCCTTGGTGCGCTACGTCCGTGAGGTCGCCGCGACGCATTCCCCACAGGCGGCGGAGATCCTCGATGTCGCGGGCGGCGACCCGGAGGCGATCAGCGGTCTGATGATCACCGCCGCGGCGGAGGCGGGTGACCGGCTCTGCGTCGAGGCGTTCAACGAGATCGGTCGCTGGCTCGGCGAAGGCATCGCCGACCTGGCATCCTTCTTCGACCCGGCCTTGGTCGTGGTGGGCGGCGGAGTGTCGGAGGCTGGCGACCTGTTGCTCGACCCGACGCGGGAGGCGTTCCGCCGCCAGCTAACCGGTCGCGGGCATCGGCCCGAGCTGGAGATCAAGCGAGCCGCGCTCGGCAACAAGGCCGGCATGACGGGCGCCGCCGATTTGGCCCGCCACCGCTGACGCCGGTTTGAGCGGCCAGGGGACCGCCGTACCGGTCGGAGTGCTCGGAGCTTGTCAAGCATCGTCGAACCCGGCGTGGCAAGTACCTGCTGTCCGGGGCAAGCGCGGAGGGGGGCCGGGGGGAGGCGGGCCGGAGGGCTCTTCCGGTGGCTCGCCGCCGGTGCGGAGGGGCGCTACCCGGCCCCAACTGCACGGAACCGGTCGGCCCCCTCGATGCCACGCCAGGGGACCGACCGGTTGCCCATGGGCCGGGGCGTCGTGAACAGTCAGACGCCGGCGGTGTCGGGCCGTGCCGGGCTACGCCGCTACTGCACCAGCGATGCGCATTCGCCGGTGGCGTTGCCGTGCACCACGTTGAGCGAGCCGCCGGAGTCACCGATCTGCGCGGGCGGGGTGTTGCCCGAGCAGCGCAGCGTGCCCCAGATGTAGCTGCTGGCGACCTCGGTCGAGTCTGGGTTAGCAGCAACATTGTTGGTGATGCTGGCCTTGCCGTGCTGGCTGTTGCGGATGTAGCCGAGCCAGCAGCCCTGCCAACCGTCGACGCTGAACTTGCCGTAGAACGTGTTGTCCTTGATCGAGAAGTTCAGTGGCCGACCGATCAGGTTGTTGCCGTCGCAGGCAGGCGGGACGCCGCCGCCGGTCGAGGTGACGTTGCCGTAGATCGTGTTGCCGTCGAGGTAGATCACCAGAGCGTCGGTGGCGCGGATGTTGCCGCGCACGACGTCGTGCGAGTCGGCGGCACAACCGAGCCCGATGACGGTGCAGCCGAGGTCGAGCACGCCCATGCTCTGCACCCGGATGTTGCCGTTGATCGTCACCTGGGCAAGCGTGCGGGCGTTGAGATAGCCACCGCCCTCGATGACGACGCGGCCGTTGATCACCACGGTGGCGTCATCGGGGATCGTGCACATGCCGGTCACGACGAGGCCGTTGTAAACGCCTGAGGCGAGGCCTGGTCGCCGCAGTTCGTGGCCTTGGTCGTCGAAGCGTTGGCGGCCGTGATCCCGAACAGGAGCAGGGAGATCGCCACAATCGGCAGCATCAACAGCCGAAGGGTCTTCGTCATTTTTCCTCCATTAGTGACGGTGAAGCCGGGACGTCGTCCCGGCCAGGCGGTGAATCCTACGTGGCGGGGAGTGCTGGGGGCGGAAAGTGATCCGCGTAGGCGGGGCGTCGGCCGGGCGACTGCGGAAAACGTAGAGGCTGCCTGATTTGTTGGCGCCAACCCGGCCCGGCGACAACAGAACTCGACGGTCGGCGCACCGCGGTTAGGCTGCAGTCGCCGGCGCGCGACCCGTCGGCGGCCTCGCATCTCGGAGAGGACGTACGACGACAACTCTCACCGCCATGACCTACAACATCTGGTGGCCCCGCAACCGCGATGGCGTCGCCGACGTGGTCCGCCGGCTCGCGCCCGACGTGCTGCTCGTCCAGGAGACACCCAAGGCGGTCGTCGCGTGGCGGTGGCAGTGTGAGCGGCTGGCTCGAGCCTGGAAGATGCGCCATGTCGTCGGGGGCCGTGACGCCGGGAGCAACATGATCTGTGTCTCGCCACGGGTCCGGGTGCACCGGGTGTCGGCGCGCCGACTGCCCCAGCCGCTCTTCCAGCCGCGGCGGGGGATCGCGACTGCGCAGTGTGAGCTGGACGGCTTGGAGTTCGGCGTGGTCAGCCTGCACCTGTCGCTGTTGCCCGAGTCCCGGCCGGCAGAGGCGCTGCAGGTGGTCGCCGACGCCAACCGGTTGCGTGGCCCGGTCGTCATCGGCGGTGATCTCAACGAACGCCCGGGGCGACCCGCCTGGACGGCGCTGCGCGCAGCCGGGTACGCCGACCACGCCCGCGCCGACGACATGACCTACAGCTCCGTGGGTCCGCGGGAGCGGCGCGACGGGGGGCGGGGGGGGGGGGTGGGGGGCCCCGGCGGGGGGGGGCCCGGACAGGCCGGGGAC
>JAICMS010000204.1 GCA_025929075.1 Propionibacteriales bacterium | reverse complement strand
CGGTCACATCCACGACCGCTCACCGCTCGTCGTCCCCGTCGACCTGCGTGACGACTGGCTCGATCCGACCAGCACCGATCCGGGATTCGTGCGCGACCTGATCGCCTCGATCCCGCCGCCGCGGCTGCATGCCTACGAGGTGTCCACGCTGGTCAACTCGGTACGCAACAACGGACCTGCGTTGGTCGAACCGGTCGGCTGAGCGTGCGTTGGTCTAACCGGCCGCGGCAGCCGGCTGCGTGCTGGCCTCGCCCGTCGGCTCGTCGCGCATCCCGGCAAGGGCGTCCGTCGTGAGCATCGAGGTGATCTGCTCGGCCGGGCGCGGCACCGCGAAGCGGAAACCCTGACCGAAGTGGCAGCCGAGTGACCGCAACGTGCGTAGCTGCTCCGTCGTCTCGATGCCTTCGGCGACCGTCTCGAGGTCGAAGGCGACCGCCAGGTCGAGGATGGAGCGGACCAGGACCGCCGCGCGCGGCCGGCCGCCGAGTGACCCGACGAAGCTTCGGTCGATCTTGAGGATGTCGACCGGGTAGCGGTCGAGATAGGCGAACGAGGAGTAGCCGGTCCCGAAGTCGTCGACCGCGACCTTCACCCCGACCGAGCGCAACGCCGCGAGCCGCGACCGCGCGAGCTCGGCGTCCTTCAGCAGCAGGTTCTCGGTGATCTCGACGACGAGCGACTCGGGCGGGAGGTCCGCATCCTGCAGGCTCGCCACGACGATTGCCACCAGGTCGGGGTCGTGCAGCTGGCTGGGTGAGAGGTTCGCCGACACGGAGAACGGCGCGCCCGCAACCTCCTGCCACGCGGCCGCGTCCTTCGCCGCCTGCTCGAGCACCCACCGGCCCAGCGGAAGGATCAGCCCGGTCTCTTCGGCGATGTCGACGAATGCCGTCGGGAGCAGCAACCCGCGCTCGGGGTGCCGCCACCGCAGCAGCGCCTCGGCGCCGACGACCTCGAGCGTCTCGAGGTCGACCAGCGGCTGGTAGTGCAGGACGAAGTCGCCGTTGTCGACGCTTCGCCGTAGCTCGGTCTCGAGCCGCAGCCGGCGCGCGACCCGCGCCTGCATCGCGGGCTCGAAGCTGACGATGCGGTTCTTGCCATCTGCCTTCGCGCGGTACATCGCGACGTCGGCGTCTCGCATCAGGTCGAGCGTGCCGCGGGCGTCGGATGCATGCATGAGTCCGATGCTCGCGGACAGCGAGATCGAGCCGCGCGAGAACGCGAACGGAGCATTGACCGCGACGAGCAGCCGCTGCGCCGCCGCGAGAGCCTGGTGGTGGTCGACTCGTTCGAGCAGGACGGCGAACTCGTCGCCCCCGAGCCGCGCGACCAGATCGCTCGGGCGTAGTGACCCGCGCAGCCGCCGCGCCACCATCATCAGCAGCTCGTCGCCGATGGCGTGCCCGTAGGTGTCGTTGACGGCCTTGAACCCGTCGAGGTCGAGCATCAGCAGCGCGATTCCCGGCGTGGACGTGGCCAGACCGTCGACGGCCTGCTCGACGCGGTCGACCAGCGACAGCCGGTTGGCGAGACCGGTGAGCGGGTCGGTGTGGGCCAGGCGGCGCAGGCCGAGCTCGGCCTGCTTGCGGCTGGTGATGTCGGTGACGACGCCGTCGATGATCCGCCGGCCGTCGGGCAGCTGCTCCCGCAGCCACATCTGGTCCTGCACCCAGCGCGTGGTGCCGTCCAGGCCCATCATCCGGTACTCGACCTGCATGACGCCGGAGCCGTCGATCGTCGCGGCGTCGAGGTAGGCGTCGCGGTCGTCGGGATGCACGGCCCGCGCCCACGCCGCACTCAGATCGGTGCCCGGTTCCGGCGTACCGCCGAGGAAGAGCTCGATGCCCGGGCCCGTGTACAGCTCGTTGTAGCCGCCCCCGGGAATGACCTCGCCGCTGTAGATGTGGCAGCCGACGCGCGTCAGCAGCTCGACGAACATCTCGTGCGTCGGCGGCGGGACCGGCTGGTAGCCGCGCCCCTCCTCGGAGAACGATGAGTTCCCGCGCACGGCCCCACGATGCCAGTCACACGGCGGCGGCGCCAGCACGCTTGGCACCGTTGGGGCGGGTTCGAGCGCGCTACCGGGCGGTGAGAGCCCGAATCCGGCTCATCAGCACACTCCCGGACGGGGTGTGCCGGCCGTGGCGGGCGTACTTCGGCATCGGGACACCCACCGACACCTGATGGGCGATCGAGGGGATCAGCCCCTTCGGGGTGCTCTCATCCGCGAACAGCATGTACGGCCCCGGCGGTGCCACGTCGCCGGACGGCGGCGCCGCGAGCACCAGCCGACGTCCGTGGCGGCCCAGCACGGTCAGCTCGATCGCCTTCTGGTCGCCATCGACGAGGTGCGTCAGCGCGGTGTTGCGGACGAGCATCACCTTGGCGACCTTCGCCGCCGGCTGGTTCGTCGTGATGGTGATCGTCCGGCCGTACCTGACCTCTGACGGCCCGCGGGTGATCCTCGGCTGCGCGATCCCCCAGTTGAGGTACGGCGGGTTGTACAGCTCGAAGGAGGGGTCGCGGAAGTCGTTGGAGAAGCCCCCCGGGAACGTCTGGTTGTAGGCGTAGAGCGTGGAGACCGGCGAGTTGCCTCCCACGAGCACCTGTCCGGTCGGCAGCAGCACGGCGGTGTTGTGGTAGGTCCTCGGATCGATGCTGGACGCGAGCGGCGTCCACTGACCGGTCGCCGGGTCGAACTCCTCGGTCTGGTGCACCGGGAACGACGTGCCCGGTCCCAGCACGTCGTCGCGGTTGGCGCCGTTGAAGGCGAGCACGTTTCCGGTCGGCAGGACCACCGCGGT
>JAICMS010000099.1 GCA_025929075.1 Propionibacteriales bacterium | reverse complement strand
TGATCATCTACCAGGAGAACCATGCGTTCGACGACGTGTTGGGGGCAGTCTGTGAGCAACGGACGAACCCCTGCAACGGCTACACGGGACCGGTGACCTTCGCCGACGGGGTGACGGCCGACAACATTGTCCAACCCGACGTCGTGCCGATCATCGTCCATGACCCTGACTCCCAGCAGCTGGCCCTGGACGACAACTGGGACCAGATCAACGGGTGCGAGACGCCGCCGTACTCCTGCATCTCCCACTCCGACCCCGCGAACATTCCCAACCTGGCCGCCCTCGCCGACACGTTCACTGTGTCGGACGCAACGTTCGCCGCCGGTCACTCGGCGTCGTTCGGAGCACATGTGACGCTGGCCGCCGGGACGTTCGACGGCTATCTCGGCTACAACCCCGTTGCCTCGGTCACAGGCGCCAAGCCCCGGAACGGCTGGGGATGTCAGAGCCGCTTGGACGACCTGTGGTCATCGGGCCACGGCAACCCGTCCTACCAGCCAGCCTGCATTCCGACCCAGTCGGGCCAGGGCCCGTACCGCAAGACCAAGGTGCCCTACACGCCAACCATCATGGAGCAGATGGAGTCCGCTGGGCTGAGCTGGCACCTCTACGAGGGCGAGTCCCAGACCAAGCCACCCAAGACGAACTTCTCGATCTGCACCTACTTCGCCTGGTGCTGGCTGGACCGCTTCAACCTGCAGTACGAGTCGTCGTACGCCGACTTCCTCTCCGCCGCGAGCTCAGGCACCCTTCCGAACCTTTCCATCCTCATCCCTGACGGCGGCCTGTCCCAGCACAACGGCACCAGCATGACCAAGGGCGACAACTACATCGGTGAGATGGCGAATGCCGTGATGAACGGTCCCGAGTGGGACAGCACAGCACTGTTCATCACCTACGACGACTGCGGCTGCTTCTACGACCACGTGACCCCGCCGCCGAACCTCGGACTCCGCAACCCGATGGTGATCGTCAGCCCTTGGGCGAAGGCCGACGGCGTCGACTCCGCAACGGCTGTGCAGCCGTACTCGATGCTCTCGTTCGTCGACGCAGTCTTCGGCATGCCGCCGCTGAGCGCGAACGTCGGCTCCGCCTACGACTACTCCGGTGCGTTCGACTTCAGTCAGGAACCGCTCGCCGGGCCGCGGATGACGCACACGAAGATCTCCGCACAGGAACGACGGGAACTGGCAAAGCTGGCCCCGATGGTGGAGGACGACCCCACCTAGACCCTGAGGCGTTGCCGCCGGGCCGGGGCCGGGCGGCAACGCCGCGCACGGGTCAGGCGGCGGCGGGGTGCTGGGGGGTGGCAGCGGGAATGACGACCGGTGCCGGGACCGGCTGCACGGTGGCAGCCTGCCGGTCAGCCTCGATGGCGGCCAGGATCTCGGCCTGCTCGAGGTCGTCCTCGGCGTCCGGAACGCCCCTGCTCTCCCAGGCACCGATGACGGCGACCTTCAGCAGCGCCGGAAGGAGCCGCGGCTGAAAACGCCGGCCGATCAGGTTGCCGATGCGAGTGCTCATTTCCCCAGGATGACGCAGCAACGGCGATATTCCAGGGAGGCCGGGGACAAACGCCGCCCGCGTGTCGGAGAACACACCTTATCCGAGTAGTCGCTGAGACCTCTCAGCAAAGTCCCAGGTCAGAGCGGGTGAGAATGCTGACCCATCGGTCGGGTAAAGGCCCAGAGAAAGTCAGCAAAGCCACTGGAAAGGAACACAGATGTCTCGACCGCTGGACGACAAGACCATCGCTTTCGTTGCCGCTCCCGAGGGCACCGAGCAGGTCGAGCTCACGGAGCCGTGGAAAGCGGTGGAGGAGGCCGGTGGGACGCCTCGGCTGGTGTCGACCCAGTCGGGCAGCATCCAGGCGTTCAATCATCTCGACAAGGCGGACGAGTTCGACGTGGACGCGACCGTCGACACGGCTTCGGCGGACCAGTACGACGGCCTGATGCTGCCGGGTGGGGTGGCCAACCCTGACCGGCTGCGGATGGACAAGGATGCCGTGAACTTCATCAAGGCGTTCTTCGACGCCGGAAAGCCGGTCGCGGCTATCTGCCACGCGCCGTGGACCCTGGTGGAGGCAGACGTCGTCCGCGGCCGACGCCTGACATCGTGGCCGAGTTTGCAGACCGACCTGCGCAACGCTGGCGCCGATTGGGTCGACCAGGAGGTCGTGCATGACGGCAACCTCGTGACGAGCCGCAAGCCCGACGACCTGCCGGCATTCTGCAAGGAGATGGTCGAGCTGTTCGCGGGCTGACCTCTGCAGCCATAACCGGCCGCGCTTGGCTCAGGGTTCGCCGGCTAGGAGCCGGCTGGCGATCAGCTGAGCAAGATGGCGGGGGCGACGACCGCCGAGCGCGTCGGCACCGAGTTGGGTCATCTGCAGCCGGCAGGAGAAGCCGTCGGCGAGAACGCTCGCAGTAGGGGCTGACCGCAGGTAGGGGAGAAAGGACTGCTCGGCGGAGGTCCTGGACACCTCGAAGTGTCCCGACTCGAAACCGAAGTTGCCGGCGAGACCGCAGCAGCCCTCTTCGACGCTGCTGACGGTCAGCCCGAGTCGGTCCAGCAGCCTCAGGTCGGGGGAGAGGTCGGCCGTCGCGCGCTGGTGGCAGTGGAACTGCACGACAGCGCTGCCCTTCTCGGGCTCCAGGGCCAGGTCTCGCCCGTCGAGGGCTTGGGCCAGGCCAACGACCCGTTTGGCCACTCGGCGAGCGGCGTCGCTGTCGAGCAACTTGACCGCGTCGTCGCGCAAGGCGGCCGCACAGCTGGGCTCGAGCACCACGATCGGCGGTGATCCCGGGACCGAGTCCAAGGTGGCCACGGATCGGGACAGTACGGCGCGGGCCAGCCCGAGCTGACCGGTCGACAGCAGCGTCAGGCCGCAGCATTGCCCGGCTCCCGCTGGCCTGACGGCGTAGCCGGCGGCGCTCAGTACGGTCACCGCGTCGGTCAGGATGTCCGGCCCGAAGGCGGTGGTGAAGGTGTCGTGCCAGAGCAGCACCGGATCCTGTCCGTGCCGGCCAGCCGCGGATCGGGCCACGCCGGCCCGGCGGCGTACCCCACGAACGGGCAGCCGTGGGAGCTCCCGGCCGGGGTCGATGCCGCCGAGTAAGCGCAGTCCGGTGGCCGCCGGGGGGAAGCCCATCAGGGTGTTGACGACCCGTGGAACCCGTCGCCCGACCGCGAGCCACAATGGCAGCCAGCCAAGCGCATAGTGACTGCGGGGACGAGCCCGATGGCGGTAGCGCTGGTGGAGAAACTCCGCCTTGTACGACGCCATGTCGACCGCCACCGGGCACTCACTGCTGCACGCCTTGCACATCAGGCACAGGTCGAGTGCCTCCGCGGTGGCGTCGGACTGCCAGCCGTCCGTGGCCAGCGATCCGTCGAGCATCTCGGCCAGGATCCGCGCCCGGCCCCTGGTGCTGTGCCGTTCGTCCAGAGTGGCTCGGTACGACGGGCACATGCCGCCCGACCAGGACCGGCAGGCACCCACCCCGACGCAGCGCCGGATCGCCTTGCCGAAGTCGCCGTCGTCCTCGGGGTAGCGGAAACCGAGGGAGCTGGTATGCGGGCCGGCCAGTGCCAGCCGCAGCGCATCGTCGACGGCGACCGGGTCGACGAGGATGCCCGGGTTGAACAGGTTGCCGGGATCGAAGGCCGCCTTGAACGCGGCGAACCCGGCAAGCATCTGCTCGGAGTACATCGCGCCGAGCAGCTCCGAGCGCGACCTCCCGTCCCCGTGCTCGCCGGACAGCGAGCCGCCGTAGCGGGCGACCAAGGCCGCCGCGTCGTGCTGGAACCGGCGATAGTTGGCTCGGCCTGCCTCGCTGAGCAGGTCGTGGTCGACCCGCGAGTGGACGCAGCCTTCGCCGAAGTGGCCGTAGCTGATCGCGCGGCGACCGTAGTCGGCTACCAGGACGTCGAAGTCGGTCAGGTAGTCCGCGAGCCGGCCGGCGGGGACCGCAGCGTCCTCCCAGCCTGGCCAGTACTCGGTGCCGTCGGGCATCCGCGCCGCCAGCCCCGCCCCACGTTCGCGCACTCGCCAGATCGCCGCCTGCTGCGCCGGGTCGTCGACGACCCGCACCTCGCGGGCACCGGCGTCCCGCGCCATCCGAGCAGCCGTGGTCGCTCGATCCCGGCTCTCCTGCTCGTCGTCGCCACCGACCTCGACGACGAGCCAGGCTGACCCGCTGGGAAGCTCGGGACGGGAGTGGGCACCAGAGCGAGCGTCATAGGAGCACACCAGCGCTTCGTCCATGCCCTCGACGGCGATGACGTCGAGCTCGCCGAACGCAGGAGCGACAGCGGCCACCTCTACAAGGCTGCCGAATCCGGCGATGACGAGATGACGTCGGGCCGGACGCGGGACGAGGCGCAGGGTCGCCGAGGTCACGATGGCGCAGGTGCCCTCGGAGCCGACGTAGGCCTTCGCCAGGTCGAAGCCGTTCTCCGCGAGCAGGTACTGCATGCTGTAGCCCGACACCTGACGACCGAAGCGTCCGAGCTCCCGTCGGATCTCGCCCAACCACCGGTCTCGGACGGCCGTGAGCCGCTCCGTGAGCGGACCGGTGGAGCCGTGGCCAAGGGTCGTGGTGGTGCCGTCGGCCAGCACCAGATCGACGGCGAGGGTGTTCTCCGCGGTCGTTCCCCAGGCGATCGCCCGGGCACCGCAGGCATTGGTGCCGATCATCCCGCCGACCGTGCAGCGGTCATGCGTCGACGGGTCGGGGCCGAAGCGCAAGCCGTGGCGGGCGGCGATCGCCTGCAGGTCGTCGAGGACGACACCCGGCTCCACCACCGCCCGACGCTGCGTCGGGTCCACGCTCACCACCGCGGTCCGGTACCGGCTGTGGTCCAGGACGACGCCCGGGCCGATCGCACTGCCGGTGAGGTTAGTGCCGCCGCCGCGCGAGGTCACCGGAACGCCCTCGGCCCGACAGGCGTCGACCACCGCCACGACATCGTCCACCGACCGGGGAAACGCGACAGACCGTGGCGGCACGCGGTGATTGGAGGCGTCGAAGGAGTAGGCGGCCAGCATCCCGTCGTCGTACGCCACCTCGCAGCCGGTCCGCCGGGAGAGCGCGGCAGCGAACGCGTCCGCCTTCGCGGTTTGAGTCACAGCGCCCGACCGAGCAACAGGGCGACAGCGGTCAACGGCACGGCCCAGGCCATGGCTCGCAGCGTCCCTTCCAGCGGCTGCAACAGCGTGTCACGCTCGAGCGACGTGGTCCGGCCGTCGGTGCAGTGCATGCTTCCCGCGACGGCGAGTACTCGGCGACGCAGGGTGCGGGCGGGCGTGCTGAGCTGACGCTGGGCATAGGCCGAGGCGGTCGCTGCCGACGTCGCTGCGGCGAGCACCAGCCCGGACCGCCAGCCGACGCGCGGGTCCTGCGCCAGGTATCCGGTCACGACCGGGAAGCCGCCCCAGGCGACCGCGAACCCCCAGTCGGTGTGCAACCGGCCCCCGAACAGCTCGAGGTTGTAGGCGACGACGAGCAGCGCGCCCACGGGAATCAACACAACGACCCAGGTGGCACCGAGCACCACGACGACGACGCCCAGCGCGACCGCCCCGGTCAAGGCGAGGCCAGCCGCAGTTTGCAGAGTCGTCGTGCGCAGCGAGGTGCCCAGTGGCCGGCCGTTGAGTTCGTCGAGCGCGTGGGCGGCGACCCCCACCGCGAGCAGGAACGCCAGCACGGTAAGACCCAGCAGTCCCCAGCGCAGCGTGGTCGCCAGCGTGGCTCCGACCACGACATAGCTGAGGTGCCAGATCGTGTACGGCGGGTGCAGCAGCGTCCACCAGTCGGCCAGGCCGGATCCGCCCCGGGCGTAGAACGCGGCACGTGGCAGGGCGCGATCCGCGGCTGAGCGGTCGCCGGTCGTCATGCCGGTGCCTGCTTCCGTCCGCTCATCACCAGCCCGCCCCCCAGGCTCATCGACTTCGTTACGACCGCCTCAAGCCCGGCGTCCTCCCAGGCCGCCACGATCTCGTGCACGGGGTAGCTGGCGTAGTGGGCGTCGATAGACGGGCCGAGGAAGCGACCCACCGACCACCAGGCCTGGCCCCCGAGTGCATAGCCGGCGGTGGGTAGCACAGCCCTGGTGTAGAGACGCCACGCGTAACGGGCCGGCGCGCTCGCCGGCACCGCGAACTCAAGGCTGGCGATCCGGCCGCCCGGGCGGAGCACCCTGGCGAGCTCGCGCAGAGTGGCGGCCGGCCGCTCGACGTACCGCAGCAGGTAGGTGAAGGTCAGTGCGTCGAAGCTCTCGTCGGGAAACGGCAGCCGGTCGGCGTCACCGACCGTGAACTGGATGCGGCCGGGGGCGAGCCGGCCTTCCTCGACGGCCGCGTCGACGCGCCGGCGGCCCTCGGCGAGCATGGTCTCCGTCAGGTCGACGGCAGTGACCGCCGCGTTCGTCCGCCGAGCCAACGCAAGGGCAACTCCGGCCGTACCGCTCGCCACGTCGAGGATCTTGTCGACGGTGATCCCGGGCCGGCACACTGCATCCACCATGGCCGCACGCCACCGTCGGTTCTGGCCGAAGGAAAGCATCTCGGCGAGCCGGTCGTACCGGTCGGGAAGGTCGTCGAAGAGCGAACGGGCGAAGAGCTTCGGCTCGGTTCTGGACCGCTCAACCTCCCGCATCTCCGCGCTCCCCTCGGATGCCGCAGCAGTGCCAGTCGCCAGGTTCATAGTAGGGCCGGGCTGATTCCGGCCGCCCGGCCCCGCCAGGCGGTCTGGGAAACTGAGCGTCGTGGAGGCCGCCGCGTGGATCGTCGCGCTGGGCGTTGTGGTGACGCTGGCGAGCCTGCTGTCGCGCCGGCTGCCGCTGCCGGCGCCGCTGGTGCTCACGATCGTGGGCCTGGTCGCGTCGTTCGTGCCCGGGGTACCGCAGGTGCACCTCCGGCCGACTGTCGTGCTGGTCGGGTTCCTGCCGCCGCTGCTGTATGCGGCGGCGCTGCGGACCTCGCTGCTGGACTTCCGGCGCAACCGACGGCCGATCGGGCTGCTGTCGATCGGTCTCGTTGTCGTCACGACGCTCGTCGCGGGCCTCGTGACCTGGTGGCTCTTGCCCGTCTCGCTCCCGGCGGCTTTTGCGCTGGGTGCGGTGGTCGCGCCGCCGGATGCCGTCGCGGCGACCTCCATCGCTCGTCGCGTCGGAATGCCGCGCCGGATGGTGACGATCCTCGAGGGCGAAGGGTTGGTCAACGACGCCACCGCGCTGGTCGCGCTACGTACTGCCGTGGCCGCCATCGGTGGCTCGGTCTCCCTCTGGCGGATCGGCGGCGACTTCGTGCTTGCGGCTGTCGTCGGGGTCGTCGTCGGGCTCGTCGTCGCCTTCGTCACCGGCAAGGTCCGGTCCCACATTTCCGACGAGATCACCGAGACATCGGTGTCGATGATCACGCCGTTCGTGAGCTACCTCCTCGCCGAGGCGGCGCATGGATCCGGCGTGCTCGCCGTGGTTGTCACCGGGCTGGTACTGAGCCACCGCTCCCAGCTGAAGCAGTCGGCGTCGTCACGGATCTTCGAGCGGATGAACTGGGCCACCATTCAGTTCCTCCTCGAGAACGCCGTCTTCTTGCTGATCGGGCTGCAGGTACGCCAGATCGTCACCGCCGCCGCGCACAGCGACCTGCCGACGAGCCAGATCGTGCTGGCGTGTGTGGGCGTCACTGCCGCCGTGGTCGTGGTCCGCCCGCTCTGGGTGTTCCCGGCGACGTACCTTCCCCGACTGATCCCGGCGGTGCGTGCGATCGACCCGATGCCGCCGCCGAGCTACCCGGCGGCCATCTCGTGGGCGGGGATGCGGGGCGTGGTCACGTTGGCGGCGGCCTTCGTGATCCCCGTCGGGACACCGAACCGGGAAGTCCTGATCCTGGTCGCGCTGGTCGTGGTGGGCGCCACCTTGCTGCTCCAGGGAGCGACGCTGCCGTGGGTCCTGTGTCATCTGGGGCTGTCCGGGCCGGACCCGGCCGAGGACGCGCTGCAGGTCGCCTCGGTGAACCAGCGCGTCGCCACCGCCGGACTGGCCCGGCTGGAAGCGGTCGCGGCCGGTGAACGAGACGACGTCGTCGACCGGCTGCGACAACGCTCGGCCGAGCGGGCCCAGGCGTTGTGGGAGCGGCTGGGGGGAACTGACGAGACACCGAGCCAGGCCTACGTCAGACTCAGGCTGCAAATGATCGACGCCGAACGCACGGAGCTGGTGCGCATTCGTGACCTCGGCGTCGTGCCTCACGAAGTGTTGGGCCAGGTACTCGGCGCGGTCGACATCGAGGAGACCGTGCTCGACCTCCGCGAGGGGGTCGACGCGGCCGGACGCGAGGAGGATCTTGTGGCACCACGCGCCCATGAGGGATGCGCACACATGGAGGCCACCGGGCCGACGCCCACCCCGCGGACACCGGCCGGCTGCGAGGAGTGCCTGGCCATCGGCCAGGACTGGGTCCACCTGCGGCTCTGCCTGAGCTGTGGCCACGTCGGCTGCTGTGACTCGTCGATCGGCAAGCACGCAACCGGCCATTTCGACACGGTCGGGCATCCGGTCATCCGTAGCTTCGAACCGGGCGAGGCCTGGCGGTGGTGCTACGTCGACGAGGTGCTCGGCTAGGTGGCCCAACCAGAGACCACGATGCCGACGTCGAGGATCGACGACCTCGACGTCGGCATACCCGAAGACCTGCCGATCGCCCGGCATCGCGACGAGATCGGCCGGGCGGTCGCGGACCATCAGGTCGTCGTGGTGGCGGGCGAGACGGGGAGCGGCAAGACCACCCAGCTGCCGAAGGTCTGTCTCGCGGCCGGGCGAGGTCGGGCCGGAGCGATCGGTCACACGCAGCCGCGCCGGATCGCTGCGCGCACGGTCGCGGAGCGGATCGCCGACGAGACGGGCACGGCGCTCGGAGACCTCGTCGGGTACCAGGTGCGCTTCACCGACC
>JAICMS010000139.1 GCA_025929075.1 Propionibacteriales bacterium | reverse complement strand
GTTGAGCAGCACGACCTCGTCGTCGGGCTGCAGCCAACCCTCGACCAGCAGTCGGCGGGCGGCCGACACCGTGGCGGCACCCTCCGGACACAGGAATATCCCCTCGAGGCGGGCCGTGAGCTCCAGGTCGTCGACGATCTGAGTGTCGTCGACGGCCACAGCCGTGCCACCGGTCTCGTAGATCGCGTCGAGCATGAGGGTGTCACCGAGCGGCTTCGGCACTGTCAGGCCGAAGGCGACCGTCCTCGCGTCCGGCCATGGGGCCGTCTCGCGCTCACCGGCCGCGAACGCCGCCACCACCGGGGCGCAGCCGGTCGACTGCACCGACACCAGCCGCGGCAACGGCCCGTCGAGCCAGCCCAGCCGCCGGAGCTCGGACAGTGCCTTGTGGATGCCGATCAGGCCGACCCCGCCGCCGGTGGGGTAGATGACCACGTCCGGCATCCGCCAGCCAAGCTGTTCGGCGATCTCGAACCCCATGGTCTTCTTGCCCTCGATCCGGTACGGCTCCTTCAACGTGGCGACGTCGAACCACCTCGGGTTGGCGGCGTTCTCGTCCGCCAGCAGCCGGCCGGCGTCGGAGATGAGCCCGTCGACGAGCCGGAGGTCGGCGCCGGTCACCGCCACCTCGACCCGCGTGATCGGCGGTGCGCTGGTCGGCATCGCGACGACCATCTCGAGCCCTGCTCGGGCGGCGTACGCCGACCAGGCGGCACCGGCGTTGCCGTTTGTCGGCATCGCAAGCGACCGGGCGCCGAGCTCGGCAGCCTTCGAGACGCCGACCGCGGCACCGCGGGCCTTGAAGCTGCCCGTGGGCAGCGGGGACTCGTCCTTCAGAAGCAACCGGTTGAGCCCGAGCCGCTCACCGAGGCGGCGCAGCGGCAGCAGCGGTGTCATGCCCTCGCCCAGGCTGACGACCGCCTCCGCGGAGCGGACCGGCAAGAGCTCGTGGTAGCGCCAGAGCGTCGGTGGCCGCGCTGCGACCTGCTCCAGCGTGGTGGCGACCGTGGTCAGGTCGTACCTGGCGACCAACGGACGACCGCATGTGGGACACAGCCCGTAAAGCGTTCCGGCGTCAAACTCGCCCGCACAGGCCGAGCACTCCAGATGCGACAACGCGCTGAACGATCCCATCGCCCCATCATCCGACTCGAACCGACGCCGGTCTCTTCAGCTCGTCGTCCGCTGCCGAGCTGAGCGGAGTTCCTCAGACCGGGTCGCGGGCAACGAGCGGTCTCAGTTCAACCAGCCGTTGCCGCTCTCGCGCCGAGATCGAGGTCCGTGTCATCGGAATACCGCTCAACGGCCGCTGCGAGAAGTCGAATGAGCCGGAGTAGTCGTAGGCATCGGTCACCTCTTGGCTCAGCGGAGCCAAGTCGAAGTTGTTCTCGACGAAGGACAGCATCGAGTAAGGCTGGACGGCCACGGTGGAGTCGGTGAAGACCGGCCGCGCCCAGGGGCTGATGATGACCATCGGGTTGCGGAGGCCCAGCCCGGCCGGCGGTGTGACGTGGTCGTAGAAGCAGCCGCAGTCGTCGTACGTGATGAAGATGGCGGTGCTCTTCCAGTCTGAGCTGTTCTCGACCGCCTGGACGATCTGGCCGATGTAGTTGTCGCCCTTGGCCATGCTGGTGCCGTTGTGCTGCGACAGACCGCCTGTGGGCAGCACGATCGACAGGTTGGGCAAGCGACCGTGTCGCGCGTCCTTGTAAAAGGCGTTGGTGGCCGCGTCGTAGGTCGTAGTGAACCGGTTCTCCACACACCACTGGAAGTACGTGCAGATGGAGTACGACGTGTCCACGGGCGCCTGACGCGGACTGCCCTGGTAGATCCGCCAGCTGCGACCGGCCTGCTCCATCCTCTGCATGATCGTGGGCACGTACGGCACCGGGCTGTCTCGGTAAGGACCGGCGCCGGCGACGTCCGGCACGCACGACGGCACGAACTCATGTTCACCGTCCGGTCCCCACAGGGCGTCCCGGAAGCTGGGGCAGCCCCACCCCGGTCCGGGCTTGTGCCCCGTCTTCGACCGGACCGGGTTGTAGCCCAGCCAGCCGTCCGAGGTTCCGCTGGCGAGATTCTCGTGGGCTCCGAACGACGCGTCGTCGCCGGCTGCGAAGGTCGCGTCGGACACGGCGAAGGTGTCGGCGAGGGCGGCGACGTTGGGGATCTTGGCAGGATCGACGTGAGACACGCAGACGTACGGCGACGAGGTGCATCCGGAGATCTGGTCCCACTGGTTGGCCATGCCCTCGCGCTGCGACGGCGGATCGTGCTTGACGATCGGCACCACGTCGGGCTGGACGACGTTGCTCGCGGTCTTGCCGTCCGCGAACGTCACCGGCCCGGTGTAACCGTTACAGGGCGTGGTGCGGGTTTCGCAGACTGCCCCGAGCTCGTCGTCGAAGGTGTGGTTCTCCTGGTAGATGATCACGACGTGCTTGATGTTCGAGCCCGCCAGATCTCCCACGGCATGACTCTCGACCGTGGCATGGCTCTGCGGCAGTGTGGCGCCGTTCGCACCTCCGGGAGCCGACAGCGACACGCCGATGAGCGTGCCCATCGCTAGCACCCCGGTTGTGGCACCCCAGGCCGATCTTTTGACCCGCATGACGGCGTTCCCCCCGATCACAGCCCCACGAGTGACGCCAACTGCGCCCCCCGAACCATCGGACAGCCTGGCAGCACTTCGACGATTTGTCATCAGCCGAATTCAGTGGTGGGCGCAGCAGTGGTGGGCGCAGCAGGGATCGAACCTGCGACCCCCTCCTTGTAAGGGAGGTGCTCTACCGCTGAGCCATACGCCCGCACCGCCGCATCGCGACCGGCCACACAGCGTAACCCGCGCCGCCGCGAAGTGGGCAGGATGAAGCGTGCAACGAATCGCGGCCACCGCGCGTCGTACAGGCATGCTCACTCGGCGCGACGTGCTGCGCTCGGCCGGTGTCCTTGGCGGGGCGGCGGCAGCCTCGCCGCTGCTCGTTGGGTGCGGAGCCTCGCCCGGCACGTCTGGGCCGCCCATCGGCGGGTCGGGGGGCGTTGCCTTGGCCGCGGACGTGTCCAGGTACGTCGGCGGCAGCGCGGCCAGACCGAGTGCGATCACCGCCGTCTCGGAGTTCACGACCGACCTCTACAACAAGGTCGCGGCAGCGAACCCGGGCAACGTCGTCTGCTCGCCGTACTCCGTCGCCGTCGCCTTGGCCATGGCGCGCAACGGTGCCGAGGGGCAGACCGCAGCCGAGATGGACAAGGTGCTGCACGACACCGACCTGCAGCGCTTCAACGAGGGCATGGACTCGCTCGCGCTGCTGCTGGAGAGCCGGGCCGGCGTCAAGAAGCGCAAGGACGGCTCGAAGGCGACCATCTCCCTCGAGGTGGCGAACTCGCTTTGGGGCCAGCGCGGGGAGGCATGGCGACGACCGTTCCTCAAGGCGCTGGCGAAGTACTACGGGGCCGGAATGCGCCTTGTCGACTATAGGCACGACGCGGTGGGGGCCGCGGCGTCGATCGACCGATGGACGTCACAGCAGACGCAGGGCAAGATCGCGCACCTCATCCCGCCCGGAGTCCTCGACGCGTTGACCCGCCTGGTGCTGGTCAACGCGATCTACCTCAAGGCGCCCTGGGAGCAGCCGTTCACCAAGTCGAAGACCGAGAACCGGCCCTTCCGACTGGCCGACGGTAGTCGCATCGCTCCCTCGACCATGCAGGACACATTCTTCGCGGTCGAAAGTTCCGGGCCGGGCTGGCAGGCGGTGCAGCTGCCGTACGCCGGCCGGCAGCTCGCCATCACGATCGTCGTCCCCTCGTCCTCACTGGACGAGCTGGAGCAGTCGCTGGATGCCGGCCTGCTGCGAGTGATCATCGGCAGCACCGCCAAACCACAGTCGCTCCTGGTCACCATGCCGAAGTGGAAATTCCGACTGTCCGCCCAGCTGAATGCCGCGCTGATCAGCCTCGGCATGCCATCGGCCTTCGACGACCGCGCGGATTTCAGCGGCATGACACTGCAGGATCAACTCGCCATCAAGGCGGTGATCCAGCAGGCCTACATCGCCGTCGACGAGCACGGCACCGAGGCGGCAGCAGCGACAGCGGTGGTCATGACCGCCCTCTCCGGCGAGCTTCCGCCCCCGGAGTTCAGAGTCGACCGGCCGTTCCTCTTCGTGCTCCACGACGTCGAGACGGCGACACCGCTGTTCATCGGCCGGGTTACCGATCCGCGAGCCCACTGACCGTACCCGCCCGCCAGCCCACCTGAGGCGGACATGGAGAGGACGGCCGCCAACGTCTCGGTTCGCTGGCGGCCGCCCGTCTGCTGAACATCAAACACCTCCGAAGCAAGGCCTGTCCTCGCTTTCGCCAAACCCGACGGCGCGGCGCAAAAGTCACCGGGCAGCGGCGAGTGCGGCCCGGTAGGCGTCGATGTCGCGGGCCTCCCCCATCGGGTTGTGCACGGCCCAGCGCACCAGCCCTGCCCGGTCGACGACGAAGCTGGAGCGCCGGGCGCAGCCGAGCACCTCGTCGAAGACGCCGTACGCCCGCGACACCTCGCCGTGCGGCCAGAAGTCGCTGAGCAACGGGAAGCGGAGCCCGTCGCGGTCGGCGTATGCACGCAGCGCGAACATCGGGTCACAGGAGATGCCGAGCACCGCCGTCTCGTCATCGACGAGGTCGTCGAGGCGGTCGCGGATGGCGCTCAGCTCTGCCGAGCACACGCTGCTGAACGCGTAGGGATAGAAGACGACCACGACGTCGGCCCGGCCGGCGTACGACGACAGGTTGACCGACTGGCCGTGCTGGTCCTTCAGCAGGAAGTCGGGAGCCGGCTGACCGGGTGCGAGAGCCATCAGCGCCCTGTCAGCGCTGGCGGGCACGTGCGGACTTAGGCGCCACCAGCTTGGTGGCGGTCCAGCGCGGACCGGCGGCGAGGCTCGTCGTGGTGGCCAGCCCTGCGGTCGGCGCTGCCTCGGTGATGTCGCTGGGGTCGACGTAGTTGTCCTGCCCGACCTTCGGCGTGAGCAGCCAGATCACCCCGCCGTCGACGAGGTCGGTGAGCGAGTCGACGAGTCCGTCGACGAGGTCGCCGTCGTCGTCGCGCCACCACAGCACAACGGCGTCCACGACGTCGCCGTACTCGTCATCGACGAGCGGAGACCCGGTGATCGACTCGATCCCTTCCCGCAGCTCGATGTCGACGTCGTCGTCCCAACCGAGCTCCTGGACCACCATTCCCTTGCCGAGCCCCAATCGGCCGGCCACTCCGGTCGCCGCGGGCCCCGCGGTTGCGCTCACCGTTCCTCCTGATCATGGGGCGCCCGAAGGCGCGCTTGCTTCGGACGTAGTCCACCCTGTGCGGGCGTCATACGCAAGTCTCCACCCACAGCCCCGCGACGTACGCTGAAGGGAGCCGACCGGAAGTTCACACGCAAAGTTCAGGCGCAACGAAGGGATCTCGCATGTCGTCCCCCGGTGACCGTCCCGCCGTCATCCACGAGGGCCTGCCGACGCAGCTGCCCGACACCGACCCCGACGAGACCGAAGAGTGGTTGGAGTCACTCGACACGCTCATCGAGGAGAAGGGTCGCCCACGGGCGCGCTACGTGATGCTCAAGCTGCTCGAGCGAGCGCGGGAGAACCAGGTCGGGGTGCCGGCGTTGCGCAGCACCGACTACATCAACACGATCCCGCCCGAGCGGGAGCCGTGGTTCCCGGGCGACGAGTACGTCGAGCGGCGGATCCGGGCGTTCATCCGCTGGAACGCCGCGGTGATGGTCTCCCGGGCCAACCGCAAGGGCTTGGAGGTGGGCGGCCACATCGCCACCTACCAGTCCGCCGCCAGCCTCTACGAGGTCGGCTTCAACCACTTCTTCCG
>JAICMS010000062.1 GCA_025929075.1 Propionibacteriales bacterium | reverse complement strand
GACTTTTACGCGGCGATCCTCGACTACCGCTACCAAGACATCAGCGGTGGCCAGGGTGGCTACTCGACGGTCATGCGGGCCAGCGATGGTGAGACCGTCGGCGGGATCGGTGCGCAAGCCGACGGGGAGCCGGCACGTTGGGACGTCTACTTCATGGTCGACGACTGCGACGACGCGGTGGCCAAGGTCCGTGATCTCGGAGGCAGCGTGGCGAACCCGCCCTACGACACCCCGTTCGGCCGGATGGCCGACGTGGCTGGTCCCCAGGGTGAGTCGTTCTCGCTGATGGCGTCCAATCAGCAAAGCGAGGGCGACACGCTCGGCTGAGCGTCCCGGCGAGCGGAGTTGCTTCCTGCCGCCAAGATGAGTGCCGCCGGACTATGGCGTGGCGGCGATCGTCTGTGGGACTATCTGCCGCGTGTCGAAATCCCATCACGCCGCCGCCCTCGTGGTCGGCGCCTCCTTTGCTGTGCTTGCGGTGGTAGCGGGGACCACCGCAGCGCTCAGCCTCGGAGGTCATCACGATGCGACGCCTACGGCAGCAGCACCCGCGCCCCACCACTCCACACACGCTGTGGTGAACCTCGGCAGGCAGGCAGACGGAAGTATGGCCAGCCAGATCCCGAACACCAGTGTCGTTGCGGAAAACTCCTCCCTCCACACCAAGCCTGGAGTCGTCGTCGCCCACGGGCACGACTTCGTCGTCGAGAGAGTGGCCCTCGCCCATCCGACCACCTACTCGCTGCACGGCCGGACCTCGGTCGCCCACAGCTTCTACCGGGTGACCATCACCGCCGGTCCCTACCAGGTGCGAGACATGCCTGCCATCGTCTCGGTCAACGGCCATCCCCTCTCGATGGGGATGGAGTCGCCGGACCTGTCCAGCCTGATGGCCTTCACGTTCGACCACATCGTCGTGACCAACGGCGCCACGATGGCTGTCAGCTACGGCCTGCCGAACGCCACCAGCACGATCTGGACGTCGAAGATCGAGGTGGTCAAGTGATCACGATGCGCAAGATCCGCCACAGCCGGTTCGTCATCGGTGCAGTCGCAGTGGCCACTCTCGGCGTGCTCGGCGCCGCTCCGGTGGCGCAGGCTGCCGGAGGCCTCTCGTCGGCAGCCCAGGCGCACATCGCCACGCCACCCGACCCGGGTGACTCCGGGCCGTTCGCGGTGACATCGACGGAGTACAACGACGGCGACACTGCCTACACCCCACCTGCCCTCGGCCACCCGGTCGAGGTGTTGGCCAGCGTCCACTATCCGACCGACCTCTCCCAGGGTCCCTATCCGCTGATCGTGCTCATGCACGGCCGGCACTCCACCTGCTACTCAGGCTCTCAGGCGTACCTCGAGTGGCCGTGCCCCAGTGGGACGCAGATGATCCCCAGCTACCAGGGCTACGACTACCTCGCCGAGAACCTCGCCAGCTGGGGCTACGTCGTCGTGTCAGTCAGTGCCGACGGGATCAACGCCTGGGACAACGGCACCTCGGACGGCGGAGCGCTGGCCCGAGCCCAGTTGATCCAGTACCACCTCGACAAGTGGAACAAGTTCAACACCAAGGGCGGCTCGCCGTTCGGCAACCTGTTCGTCGGCAAGGTCGATATGCAGAACATCGGCCTGATGGGCCACTCCCGCGGCGGTGAAGGGGTCATCGAGAGTTACCTCTACAACAAGAGCCTCGGGTCGCCGTACGGCATCAACGCGGTCATGGCCCTGGCGCCGATCGACTTCAACCGCTACCTCATCAACGACGTCCCGCTGTCGGTGATCCTGCCGTACTGCGACGGCGACGTGTACGACAACCAAGGGATCCACTTCTACGACGACTCGCTGTACAGCGAGGCGAACGACAACTCGCCGAAGAACTATCTCGAGGTGATGGGGGCCAACCACAACTACTTCAACACGATCTGGACGCCGGGCGGCTGGCCGGCCGGCGCCTTCGACGACTGGGGTGGTGGCACCGACCCGGTGTGTGGCTCCCAAACGGGCAGTGAGCGGTTGACGGCCGAGCAGCAACGGCAGGTTGGCCTCGACTACATGGCGGGGTTCTTCCGGCTCTACATCGGTGGCGAGACCGACCTCCTGCCGTACTTCGACGGCCAGGAGATCCAGCCGCAGTCGGTGGACTTCGCGGACGTGCACAACGCCTACCAGGCGCCCGCGGACCAACGGCTGACCGTCAACAACTTCCTGGACTCCAGCGATCTGACGACGAACACGCTGGGCGGGGCGGTCAAGAAGAGGGCGCTGACGCCGTTCGACGTGTGCGGGGGTAATCCGCCCGAGCCAGAGTTCTGCATCTCCGTCGGGCAGGGCCAGCAGCCGCACGACACCCGGAGCGTGTACTCCAGCAAGAACGGGCTGAGTCAGCTGCGGTTCGGCTGGGCCAAACCGAAGGCGAACACGACGAATGTGTTGCCGTCCGCTGACCGCGACGTCTCCGGCTACTCGGTGCTCTCCTTCCGGATCGCGCAGAACATAACGGCGTCGAACCCGAAGGAGAACATGAGCGTCATCCTGAAGGACGCCAGCGGGGCGAAGAGTTCCGTTGCCGTCGGCCGCTGGAGCGATGCGCTGTTCCAGCCGCATGGGACGACGAGCGGCTACACGCCGAAGGAGATCCTCAACACCGTGCGGATCCCGCTGTCGGCCTTTACGGGCGTCGACCTGACGCAGATCAGTCAGGTGACCCTCAAGTTCAACAAGACCCAGCCCGGTTCGGTGCTGATGACAGATCTGGCGTTCAACGACTGAGCGGAGCGGACTGAGCCGGCCGTCAGGCACTGCGGTGCGTGACGGCCGGCTGGTCCGGCGGCTCCTGACGGTCGCGGTCGCACTCGTCGCCGTACTGGCTGCCTGCTCCGGACCGTCGCCGCACGTGGGGCAGCCGCCCATCCCGTCTGGGCCGAGCACGGCGCCGACGGCGCCCTCGACCAGTCCGTCGACGACACCGACGCCGACCACGCCCACGGCTCCGCCGTCGCCCACGATGCCCTGGCAGCGGCCGCCGGCTGCCGGTGCGACCAGACACCTGGCCCCCGGGTCGGACCCGAGCGTGCTGCCTGGCGATGTGCTGATCGCGGACAAGCTCAACAACCAGTTGCTGATCGTGGACCCGCACGGTCGAATCAGATGGCGCTTCCCGCGGCCGGGCGATCTCGCGCGCGGGGAGACGTTCAAGATCCCCGACGACGCGTTTTTCACGCCGGATGGCAAGCACATCGTCGCGACCGAGGAGGACGACTACGTCATCAGGCTGATCGACATCCCGCAACACCGGATCGTCTACCAGTACGGCAAGCCCGGCGTGAGCGGTGACGGGCCGAACCGGGTGTGGAACCCCGACGACGCGATGATGCTGCCCGACGGCGACCTGATCAGCGCCGACATCAAGAACCAACGGCTGATCATGATCGGCCCAGGCAGCCACCACCTACTGCGCCACTGGGGCGACGTCAACCACGGCTACCACCAGCCGCCGCGGCACTACGGCGCGCCGAACGGGATGTTCCCGATGGGCAACGGCCGCTTCCTCGTCACCGAGATTCGCGGGGACTGGGTGGACGCAGTGGACCTGCACGGACACGTCTTCTGGAGCAGGCACCCGCCGGGGATGCTCTACCCCTCCGACACCAATCAGATCGCGCCCGACCGCTATCTGACCGTCGACTGGTCGTCGCCTGGTCAGATCCTCATCTTCAACCGGGCCGGCAAGGTGCTGTGGCGCTTCCGTGGCGAGCCTGGGCAGCCGCTCAATCACCCATCTCTGGCGTTGCCGCTGCCGAACGGCGACATCTTGTGCAACGACGACTGGAACGACCGAGTCATCGTCGTGGACCCCCACACCGACAAGATCGTCTGGCAGTACGGCCACTACGGAGTCGCCGGCAACCGGCCGGGCTACCTGTCCAACCCCGACGGCGTCGACCTCGTGCCGCCCTACTCCCTCGCCGACCGCTTCTGGCGCGCCAACGGGGGCTGAGCCGGCTGGCGTGCCAGGTGAAGGAGCGGCCTTCGACCTTGACTGCAGCGTCTACTTGCTGGCCCGGTCAGCTGGCGGGGACTTGGTTGACCTTCGGCAGCGGGAAGTGGGCGACGTTGTCGTGGGCCGGCAGCCGGTTTCCGACCGGCCCCTTGGCGAACTGCTCCAGGATGTTGTGCGTGACTCGCCGTACGAAGACGTCGTCGGCAGTGGGCAGGTTTCGGCAGGTGGTGCGCAGCGCACAGTCCCAGAACTGGGTGCCGACGTCCACCACACCGGCACCGGACGGCGTTGTGTAATAGGTCGACTCCGACGAGGTCGGCACGCCGCCGCAGTCGTACGGCGTGTAGGACAGGATCTGCAGCGGTCGCGGCGTCGACGCGATCGGGTAGACCCGGTCCGCCTCGTCCTCGATCAGGCCGGGGAACGCGCTGCCGCGGTGAACACCGGTCCCGGCGAATCCCCACCAGCCGGGTGAGGCGACCCGATAGGGGCTATCCACGGGGTAGCACTCATACTGCATGCCGGTGAGCGAGTTCTCCGGGTCCGGATGCGGGGGATCCCGCCAGCGGGTCGTGGTGAGGGCCGGATGCGTTGTCCGGTCGGGGTCGCGGCTCGGTGCGTCGATCTTGTAGCAGATGACGAGCTGGTCGTGGCCGGCCCAGGTCGATCCGAGGCGGACTCGCCAGTAGATGTCGTTGGAGCTGGTGAAGAGCAGGTTGGTGCCGGCATCGCGGGCGGCAGTGACATGTTGCCGCTCGGGGATCGTCCAGTACTCGTCGTGACCGACCGACACATAGGCTCGAGCCCCGTCCAGCAGCCGCGGATGGGTGGCCACCGCGACATCCGACTCGTAGGCGAGGGGCAGGTGCATCTGCTCGGCCAGCACGACAAGTCCGAGCGAGTCGAAGAGGTAGAGACCCGCTTCAGGACCTGAGCTCGGCCGGTCGAAGCTGACGGCCCAGCTGCGTTCCTGGCCGGGCGGGCCGACGTACAAGCTGTAGCCGCCCCACGTGTTGTAGGCCTCCCAGTCGATGAACGACGCCGATAGCACCACCTTCCCGGCGGTGCTCACCGAGCGCACGACGTAGGGGACCAGCCACTGGTGTCCGTCGGACGCCTCCAGCTTGAACAGGTAGAAGCCGGGCGGCCACGTCGACGTGTCAACCCGTAGTGACACCGGCCATCGCGCCTCTGCCGTGCGCGTCGCCGGCACGATCGTCGGCGCCGCTTCTTGGTGCCCGATTTCGGGGCCCGAGCTCCAGATGAGCCGGCCGGTGCCTCCCTCGTAGCCGCCGAGCCGATAAGCCTGTACCCGGTAGCTGGTCGCGACCGTCGACACCATCAGCCGGACGTCGGTCCCGGGCAGCCCGCTGACTGGGACGGTGTATCCCTCGATCTGCTTCTGCAGCGCGGGGTCGGTTACGTTCCAGGCGTTGGTGCCGCGGAGCTTCGTCGGGTCGTATGGCGGCGGGCGGACGCCCTTTCGGCTGGGTGACGGCCGGCCGCGGGTCGGGGTCGCCGTGGGCGGAGTGGCCGACGGCGTGGGCGTGACGACACGCGACGGGGTGCTGTTCCCGGGTCTGTGCGCGCCGGTCTCGGATGGCGGGCCGGTGCACGCGACGGCAGTGGCCACGACGAGGCCGCTCACGACGAAGAGGCGGGCACCCGCTCTGCGGCCCACGATCTCACGCTACTCCGGGCGATCACGTCTCAACGTCGTCATGGCAACCAGCCGCAAGACAGGTCCGCCCCCGGTGCCTTGGACCTGCACCGGGGGCGGACTGTTGTGTCGCTCAGGAGCGAACCGTCACGAGCAGCCCGGGAACTTGAACGCGGCGATGCGCGTCTGCCAGTCCCCACCGGTCGTCGTGTAGTACTCCTGGGTGTACCAGAAGGTGCAGTGGTCGGTCGGGTCGAGACTCATCTGCGAGTAGTCGCCCCACCGGTTTGTCACCGTCTGGCCGCCGCTGCCCTGCACAATGTTGCCCTCAGCGGTGAGCTTGTTGGGCTTGGCACCTGCTGGGCGGGTGGCGTAGTTGATGCTCGGGTAGGCCGAGCTGGACGCGGTGCTGAAGCCGACCGCCATGTTGCCGTCCTTGTCGACAGCGAGGCTGCCCATCCAGCGGGAGAGCCCGTCGGACGGTGCGTACGTCGACTGCTGCAGCACCGTGGGCGTGGTCGTGATGTCACCGATCTGGTACCACCGGACGCCAGCCTGGCTGCCCACCTGCACCGAGTGGTTGAACCACAAGGTGCCGTCGGGAGCCATCTGCAGCTGGTACATCGGGCGATCCGACAGCGAGTCGAGCACGTTGCCGCCCAGTTCGGAGACTTCGCCGGCCGGCTGGTAGGAGTTGACCTGGACCAGGGTCGGCGTCTGCGTGAACGTCGACCTCTTCGGCCTCTTCCAGTTGACCTTGTACTTCCACAGACCGATGTGGGTGCTGTCCTCGAGTGAGACGAGGTACTCGGCCTGCTTGCTGGTGGTGCTGTTGTAGGAGTTGGCGGGCAGCAGGCTGCCGTACGCCGACGACGTACGAACCGTCTGCACCTTCAGCGAAGCCGAACCGAGCGAGCTGCGCTTGAACCCCCAGACCTCCGCTCCGGAGAACGACTGGAAGTGGTAGAAGAGGTTCGCCGTCATGAAGATGCCGTTCGGTGCGGAGGCGATCTTCGGGTAGTCGTTGAGCGAGTCCGGCGAGGCGACGAACGGGTATGCCGTCCACCCGGGGCTGCTGAGGTCGGGCCCTGAAGAGACCGCCATGCAGAAGTAGTACGGACCGCCCGACGGGTACGACAGGTCACCGATGATCCACTTGTTCGACCGCTCGTCGAAGATGACCTGCGGGTCGCCGCCGTTCTGGTTGTCGCACGGCGTGCCGGTGTGGAACTGGCCGAAGAACTGGTTCTCCGAGACCATGCTCAGCCGCGTGCCGGTCTTGTCGAAGATCCCGATCGCTTCGTTGACGGTCTGGACGTACTGGTCCGGACCGACTGCACCGGAGGTGTCCGGCGGGTGGAGCCCACCGGCCTCTGCTTCGTGGATGCCCGCCACGTTGACTTCGAGCGGCGGGATGGTGCCGGCTGGCCTTGTCCGCTGCGCCGGCCCCTGGGCCGAGTGGTCCTGGCCCTGCATCAGTGGTGGCTTAGGAGCCTCGCGCTTCTCCGCCTGCTTGGGGATCGGCCTGCTCTGCAGCTTCGTCAACGCGAACGACGCGTGGTAGCCCTTGACGCTGAACGCCCGGTTGGGAAGTCCGTGGTCGGTGCCTGGAGTCCGCTGAGCGGTTTCCTCCTCGTGGTCGCCGCCGGGGATGTTGGCGCCTGGCGCGTCGCCGTTCTCAGATCCGTGGTCCCCATGAACGTCTTTCTGAACCTTGTGGTCACCCGTCGCCGAAGGATTGTGCGACGACGAGCAACCTGCTGCCAGCAACGCCATGGCGGTGAGCGCCGCGGCGATGACCGGCCTGGTAGGGGGTCGCTTCATCTGCTGCCTTTCTCTATGCGGCCGGTCCGCCACTCCTGGACTGGTGGCAGCCGGGCAAAGCGAACCCACCGTATGCCCCGGCTCGGGGCCTCGGCAATGGTTTCGTACCTATTGCCAGGTGGGCTGCGGTAGTCCACCATATGTTTGGCAAGTGGCCCTTCGGGTGGCTTGCGTTGTGGGGAGTCATCACGGTCGTGAGCGGCTTGGGGGCTAGCCCGAGCGGCTGCCCGTTCTCCGTCCTCAGCTCCGACGGGCGTGCCTCCATCGAGTGCATTCAACAGAAGGAGAAAGTGTGAATCGCAAGTACTTGACCGCCGGCTTGGCTGCCGGTGCGCTGGTTGCCGCCGGCCTGGCAGGGACCCTGCCGACCGCGTCGGCCGCCTCCGGGTCGGGCTCAGTTGCCTTGCACCCGGTCCGGGTGTGCTCGGCGCACCCCGCACCCGGCTTCGCCGCGTGCATGTCGCTGGCCATGGCTGGTCCTGACGGCAAGATCGTGAGCAGCGCCGAGCCGCTGGCGGCCTTCACGCCGACTGACATCCAGGCCGCCTACAACCTCACGGGACTCAAGAGCGGTGGCCGGACGGTCGCGATCGTGGACGCCTTCGGGTACCCCACGCTGGAGTCGGACCTTGCCTACTTCCGCAACTACTACGGGTTGTCGAAGTGCACCACCGGCAACGGCTGCCTGACGATCCTCGATCAGCGCGGCGGCCACAGCACACCTCCGACTGACCCGAACTGGGATCTGGAGCAGGCGCTCGACCTTGACATGGTGTCGTCGGCCTGCCCCGACTGCAAGATCCTCATCGTGCAGAGCGACACCAACTCGTTCAAGAACCTGAGCGCGGCGGAGAACACCGCGGCTGCTCAGCAGGGCGTTGTGGCGATCTCGAACAGCTACGGTGGCGGCGACGGTGCCAACCGCGGCGCCTACTCGCACAAGGGGATCGCGATCACGGCCTCGACCGGTGACTCGGGCTACCAGGGCGGCAGCGCCCCGGCGAGCTTCACCCATGTGATCGCCGTCGGAGGCACGGCCGTCACCAAGGACGGCAGCAAGCGCGGCTACAGCGAGACCGCTTGGAGTGGCGCGGGCTCCGGTTGCTCGACCAAGAACAAGGCGCCGAAGTTCCAGGTCGGCGTGACCTCTTGTGGCAACTACGACGCGATGGCCGACGTCTCCGGGGCAGCCGCCCCGGCAGCGGGTGGACTGAACATCTACTACAACGGTCGGTTCATCCAGGTGGGTGGAACCAGCGAGTCGTCGCCATTGGTGGCCTCGGTGTTCGGCCTCTCGGGCAAGGTCACCGGCTGGCCGGGCAAGTTCCTCTACAAGAACCCAGGTCACCTGTACGACGTCACGAGCGGCTCCAACGGCAGCTGCGGCGCGCCGCTGTGCCAGGCCGGACCCGGCTGGGACGGCCCGACCGGGCTCGGTACACCGAACGGCATCGGGGCGTTCTGACGGAGACAACAAAGTCGGCCTGACGGCGATCACTCGCCACCCAGGTCACTGTCAATGGTCTGAGTGGCTGGGCACGCACGTCGTGCCCAGCCACTCGGTGTACAGGGAACGGTCGCCGTGACGAGTGAGCGCGGCGTCTGTCCAGGGCTGGCCGTTTGGGGAGGTGACCGGCGTTCGTGCAGGCCAAAGGCGGGTTTCCCCATCGTGGGCCCCGTGGGACTCGAACCCACAACCCGCGGATTAAAAGACGCCGAACGGTCGTCCAGGGTAGTCAGCGATGGGCGGTCGGGGATCGCGTTGGGCGGCTGTCAGTCCAGCAAGGCGGAGCATGGTGACCGCCAGTGAGGCGAGTCTGTTCTCACTGGTGTTCTCACTCGTCTGTCCCGAGGCGGCCGGTCTGCCGCGCCCACTTCTCGACGTCACGGCGCTCCCATACCGCGCCAGCGGATAACACCGCGATCGGCCTCGGGAAGTCGTCGCGCTTGGCCAGCTGGTGGACCCTCTGTCGGCTCATCCCCAAGAGCTCCGCGATCTCGGCGACGCCGACCAACTCCCGCACAAGCCGGACCGTATCGACCCGCGCGCTCTTGACGATCGTCAAGTCCTTGTGCGACCCTTGCGCCACCTCTCAACCGAGAGGCGGCCCCACCGAGGGTGCGTGAACACCACGGTGAGGCCTTGATCCCAACCCTGTCTAGGAGGGCCGGAATCCGTTATGACCAGCATGACAGAGCGCGGCGTCAATTGGCCGCCAACCACGTCCCTGCAAGAATCCCTCGCGCTGCTCCGCGTCGCCGCGGAACGCCCTGACGTGCTCGACCTGCGCGATTCGATCGCGGCGGTCGCCTGGCCGGACGAATTCGGCGTTTACATGCTCGGGTTGGCGTTGGCCTACCTGGCTGACAGTGACCTGTGCGCGGTCCTGGAACGCCTCAGGGACGGCGTCGAGGCAGAAGAGCGGGTGTTCCGAACCCGGAGGGTTCTCGACGAGCGTGGCGCGCTCCAGGTGGCCAGGGAACTCCTCGCGGGTTAGCCGCCGGTACGCCCGCGGACTGCCTTCGCGATCGACTCGCCGTACTCCTCAGCGTGCTCGTAAACGGTCTTCTCGAGCCAGTGGTCGGTCTTCCCGTCCTTGTGGTGCAGCCCGACGGTCTGATGCTGGTAGACCGCGTAGGGGGTGCCGTAGCCGACCTGGCCTTTCAGCTCTTCCCGGTCGAGCTCGGTGAACCCGGAGTCGGCCAGGGTGCCTTCCTCGATCGGACACAGCTCACGAGACTGGCCGAGGCAGGCTTCGAGGACGTCGTCGAGGGCGTCGGCGATCGCCTCGTGGATCAGCTCAGAGGCCTTCTCGGCCAGCAGTCCTCCGTCTGTCTGCCGGATCGCGATCTGCATGTGTACGACGATCCGCCGGCGGCTGTCAGGCCAATCGCCGGTCGGCGACGCCGCGGGCCCACAGGATGGCGCCGTCGCGGTCGCCGGCCGCGACGGCGGTGCCAGCCGTGAGGAGCCGGTCGAGGACCTGGCGGACCGCCTTCGTCTTGACGTCGAGCCGACCGGCGATCTCCCGCGCTCCGCGGTGCCGTGGTGCTCAAGGCGTTCACAACCCGCTGAGTCAGCGTCCGCGGCCGCTGTCCGGCTCCTTCCTTGGCCGACTGATGGAGGCGTCGGTCATGCTCGTAGACGGCGTGGGCATGACGGCACCGGCTGCACCTGCAGCCGGCGACGTAGCGGCTCCGGCTGCCGTGGGCGGCCCGCAACCGGGTCGGCTGGTCGAGGCGGTGCGCGACCCGCTTGAGCTCAACCGGGGTCAGCCCGCCGCGCATGGAGTGTGCGGCGACGTCCTCGAGCTGGGCGATCGCGTCGAGGGCGCAGTCGAGCCGGACGGGGCAGCGGGCGCAGACTCGGCGGGCTACGGCCCACTGGAAGCTGCTGTCCACGTCTGGTGTCCACGGGTCCCAGTCGCCACTTGTGAGACCCTGGCAGGCAGCCCGACGGGTCCACTCCGGGGGTGCCAGCAGCATCGGGTTAGAACCCCCTCCGGGTCTTGAACCACAGGCGTTCGGCGAGCTGGTCGGTGGATTCGTCGGGTGCCTGGACGACGGTGCCGATCAGCGGGCCGCGGCCGCCGCCGAGGTGGCGGGCGAGGACGGCGCCGAGCTGCTCGTAGTCGATCAGCCCAGTGAGGGCGCCCTTGCCCTTGCTGAGGGGTACGACGGCCTCAGGGCCGGCCTCACCGATGAGGGCGCGGGTGGGGCGGCGCACGACCGCACCACGGGCGAGGTGGGGGATCTGCACCGGCGGCTTGATCGTGAACCCGGGAATTGGCCCCGGCGGGTCGACGTGGAACTGCAGGTGCTGGTTGAGCCAGTCGATCGCTCCGTTGATGAGCATCTTCAACTTGTCCCAAATGGACCCGGCGATGCCGCCCAAGTAACCTGCGGCGGACTTGATCCCCTCGATCAGGCTGTGGATGATCCCCGCGCCGGCAGTCTTCATCCGGCCCGCGAGGGCGCCGATCTTGCCGGGGATCCCACTGATCCAGCTGAGGATGCGGCCGCCGATGCCGGTGACCACGGAGAGGCCGGCGCTCATCGCCCCGGTGAAGATCGACCGCAGCAACCCACTGAGGGACGCCAGGGCGCTCTTGACTCGGCCGGGGATGCTCTTCACGAACCCGATCGCGGCGGAGATGCCGACGGAGAACAGGTGGCCGACGGCATCCCACCCCGCTTTCGCCAGCTGCTTCAACCCACCCCACAACCCGGACCAGAGGGTCTTGAGGATCTTGATGGCGACGGTGAACTCGAGCCGCACCCCGGCCCAGATCATCTTGACCAGGCCGACGATGATCCCGAGGGCGCCCTTGACGATCTGTTCGATGTCCTTCCAGGCACCCGACCAGTTGCCGGTGAGTACGTCCCGGATGAGTTTGAAGATGCCGGCGACGATGTTGAGGGCACCCTTGATGACGGTGATGACCCCGGAGAGGTAGGTGACGGCGAACCGCTCGAGGTCGCCGCCGAACTTGGCCCAGATCGCCTCGACCATGCTCACGAAGGACGTGAAGAGGTCCTTGGCGGGACCCAACAGGCCCTGGATCTGGGGCAGCAGCGGCGCGAACGCCTGCCCGATCCCGTTGACGAACCCCCGGAACTTCTTGTCGGTCTGGAAGAGGTGTTCGAAGACCGTGACGAGCGCGGCAACCCCCAACACGGCGCCGGCGATCGGCGACACGAGCGCGGCGATGCCGGCAGCCAACGCGAGCAGCACCGGGGTGGGTGCCTTGCTGACGAGGCTGAACAGCTTCGCGATGCCGGTGAGCAGCTGCGCCCCGAACGGCGCCAACGCGACCACGACCCGGCCGACGATCTTGGCCAGGCTTCCGAGCACGGACAGGAGCTTGGGTGCGTTGTCGCGCACGTAGCCCAGGAACGCCTTGAACCCGCTGGAGCTGGACAGCTGGGAGGCCCAGCCGGCGAAACCGCTGACAGCCTTGGCCAACCCGCGGAACATCTTCACCCCGAGCGGCCCCAGGGCCTCGAGGATCGACATCAGGCCGCTCATGCCCTGCACGCCGATGGTGGTGAACTGGCGAAGCACCTTGGGGGCCATCCGGCCGATGAAGTCGAGGAACCGCTGCCCGATGGGGCCGCCGATGAGATCGAACACCTTGCCGAGGTCCTTGCCGACGGCGGCGCCGACGGTCTTCACGATCGGCAGCAGCTTCGGCAGTATCCCGGCGACGCCGGTGAGGGTCTGGGCGATGAGGCTGTTCGTCGTACCGGAGCTCGCCCGCAGGAACCCGGCCCACGCCTGGTTGAACACGCCGAGTGCCTTCGCGGCCACTCCGTAGGTCTTGTTGAAGTTGGTCTGCTCGGCGTTGAGAGCGGCGAGTTTCCGCTTGTAGGAGTCGGTGCCCTTCTCCATCCCTGCCAGGGACTTCGCGTCGGAGTCGATCGCCTGCCTAGCCTTCTTCATAGCCGCGATCTGACCGGCGACGGCGACGCCGAGGATCCCTGCACCGCCGAGGCCGGCGGCACCAGCCCCGGCGATCCCACCGGCGGCACCGGCCAGGGGACCTGCGAGGGGTCCGAGCAGCGGAGCACCGGCGAGCCCCAACCCGAGCAGCCCGGTGGTGCCGCGGCCGCCCAGCGCCTGCGACAGCCGCCCGAGGATCGTCTTGGCGTGCCGGTCGTCGACGTTGACGCGCACCTTGGCGTCGCGGGTGCGGGCCAGCCGGTCGAGCTCCGCCTCGGCCTTGGCGGTGTCGGCGTCGGCCTCGACGTCCGTGGTCCGATCCCGGCTGACCTTGTCGAGCTCGACGATCGCGGCCTTGTCCTGCACGTTGACGGCGACGTCGACTCCGCCCTTGGTGATGCCGGCGAGCTTGGCCTTCAGCGATGCGAGGGTGCGGTCCAGGCTGGAAACGTCAGCCTCAAAGAACGCCGAGAGCTCGGCGACTGTGAGGGCCATCAGTTGACCCCGAACCAGGGTTCGACGGCAGCATAGAAGTCGTCGCCGTTGTCAGGCTCACCCGTAACCTCGGGGACCGGTCCCCAGGGCAGCCCGATCCGCAAGGGCAGCAGGTCCTCTACGTGGTCGGTCTCGCCCATCAGCGGCTCCCGACCATGTCCCAGGCCAGCGCACAGCGGCGCAGCACCACCAGGGTTTCCCGACGGGTCAGCTGAGCGGCCATGCCGGCGCCGTAGATGCCGTCGACAACCGCCACGACGTCGGGGCCCGTGCCGTCCGCCCGGCCGGTGCTGATTGCGTGCCGGAGGCGCTGCATCGAAGCCAGCACCGCGGCCGTGGGCGGGACGCGGGGGACCGCCAGGCAACCGAGCTCCGTCCGGGGCGTGCGACGGTTCGACATGGGTGACAGCTACTGGCCCTTGGCGGCGGTGTTGACCGCGGCCGCGAACTTGACCCCCGAATGCTGAGAGTGGGCGCGCAGCCGGTTTACACCGACCCCGGCGGCGATGGCGATCGCGACCTGACGGCCGAGGTCGTGCAGGGCCGCGTGCGCCGCCAGACTCGTGTAGCCGGACGCGTGCAGGTGCACCAGCTCGGTGAACGCGCTCAGCTCGTGATCGTTGAACGCCTTCACGGCGGCCGCGAGCTCACCTGCAGCCTCCTGCAAGGCCCGCTGGGCGGCTTCAATCCGCGCCCGCCCCTCCGGGTTCGCCCGACGGGACTCAGCGGCCTCGATCGCCTTCTCACGCGCAGACGCCTCGGCCTTGTCGGCGTACCGACGCGCGGCCTCCACGACCAGGTGGGCGTGGTCCGCCATCGCCTTGGCCTCCGCCAGCTGCTTCGCGGTGACCTCCGTGTTGCCGTCGCGCACCTGCTCCTCAAGCAGTTCGACTTCGGCGTCGGCCCTCGCGGCCG
>JAICMS010000071.1 GCA_025929075.1 Propionibacteriales bacterium | reverse complement strand
TTCCTGTCGCCGCCAGGTTCCATGCGAGGCATGGTAGTGCACTGAGTGACGTCCTGCAGGCGAAGCGTCATAGCGCGCTCGTTGCCGGACGTCAGCCAAAGGGGCGTGCGGGCCGGAGGCTGAGCTCAGCTGGGCACGCGGACCAGCAGGACCCCCGGCTCCACCTCGGCCCGCAGCTCCAGTCCGGCGACGAACGTGTCTCCGTCGAGCTGTCGAGGTGCCGGCTTCTCAGCGCGTACGACGACTCGCTGGCCGGTGAACCGGTCGAGGCTGGCATCTCGCCGCGGGTGCTTGGTCAAGATCCGCGCCGCCACCCCCACCCAGCCGAACAGTCGCCGCGGTGCCACCACCACGACGTCGAGCACTCCGTCGTCGATCAACGCGTCGGGCAGCAGCGGAATCCGGGCCGTCAGGCTGCCGACGTTGCCGACCACGACCGTGCGCGCCAGCCGCCGGATCGGCTCGGCGTCGTCGACGATGATCTCCATCGGGATCGCCGGATAGCTGAGGTGCCGGGCGCCGGTGAGGAAGTAGGCCGGCCAGCCGACGCGGGTCTTCCAGATCTCGGGCGCCTCGTTCATGATCGCGGCGTCGAGCCCCATCCCGGCCATCACCGAGAACTTGGTCGGCGGCAGCCCGTCTCCGTCCACATGGACCAGGTCTACCGGCCGGTCGACCCCGTCGAGCACCACGCGGAGCGCAACCGGCGGGGACAGCGGCAGGCCGAGGTTGCGGGCCAGCAGGTTGCCGGTCCCCATCGGCAGGATGCCCAACGGGATGCCGGTGCCGGCGACCTCGGCAGCGATGACGCGCACCGTCCCGTCGCCACCGGCCGCCACGATCACGTCGACCCCCGCGGCGATCGCCGCCTGTGCCATCGAGCCGCCCGCATCCTCGATCGTTGTCTCGAACCAGAGCGGCTCGGTCCACCCAGCGGCGACTGCGGCGTCGTCCACCCAGGCGCGGAACGCCGTCGCGTCAGCCTTACTGGGGTTGAGGATCACGGCGAGGGTACGGCGAGGCTCACCGCTCAAGGGGAGAGCTCGGCGCCGCGCGGGCGAGCTCTCGACGTACCGCACCTTGAAAAGCGCCATGACCACCAGGGCGATGAATCCGCCGAGCAGCCACCCACCCACAACGTCGCTGGGGAAGTGCGCCGCGACGATCACCCGGTCGCACCCGACGAGCGCGGCGATCACCACCCAGAGCCCGACGATCGGCAGGCGCCAGGCCCGCCGCCGTACCGCCGACGACGTCAACACCACGAGCAGAGCACAGGCCGCAGCGATCGTGACCGCGTGCCCGGATGGGTAGGACCAGCCAGAGATCTGGTGGGCGACCAGGGGCCGGTGCCGCTCCACGGCGTCCTTGATGAGCCGCCCGAGGCCAGCGGCGACCCCCATCGTGACGAGGATGCAGACAGCGACGCGGATGGTACGGCGAAGGAGCAGCACCACCGCGACCGCAGCCATGACCAGGTCGACGGCCAGCGGCTCGAACGCCGTGGCGATGACCGTGAACGGGTGCAGCCAGCCGGCCGAGACCACGCCACCGTGCCAGTCGTCAACGACCGACCGGTCGAATCCCAGTAACGGGCTGAAGTGCACCGCCACGAGACAGGTGAGCGCCACGAACGGCACCGCCAGGACGAGAGCGATCAGTGCTGCTCCGCGCCAAGCCGTCGACGCCTTCACGTGCCCCTCTCCTGGCGCAGTCCGACGGAGTCGGTTCGCCCTCCGGCGGCCGGCCCGACCAACCCTCCAACGTCCTGCACCTAGAGCGCTGTAGCGCGCTGGCTGCAGGACGTTGCGCGCGTGGCAGTGGTCCGCGGGAGGGAGCGCGGCCGGTCCAGCCCACCCTCTCACGGGGTGCGGGCCGTCCGGACAAACTGGTTCGGAGGGAGGTGCTCGCGGCCGATATCCTCAAGCGATGATCGACCTCCGGAGCCTTCGCGAAGACCCCGAGACGGCCCGCGAGGCGCAGCGGCGCCGCAACGCCTCGCCGGCGCTCGTCGACGACATCTTGGCCGCCGACGAGTCCCGCCGCTCCGCGATCGCGTCGTTCGAGCGGCTCCGGGCCGAGCAAAAGAGCCTCGGCAAGCAGGTCGCGGCGGCGTCCGGGCCCGAAGAGCGGCAGGCGCTGCTCGACAAGACCCGCGAAGTCGCTGCCCAGGTCAAGACCTTCGAGGCGCGGCAGACAGCGGCCGAGGCGGAATTCAGCCGGCTCGTCGCCCAGCTGCCCAATCTGGCATCGCTTGAGGCGCCCGCCGGTGGTGAAGACGACTTTGTCGTGCTCGAGCACATCGGCACGCCACGTGACTTCGCGGCCGAAGGCTTCGAGCCGCTCGACCACATCGAACTCGGCAAGCGGCTCGGCGCCATCGACATCGAGCGCGGTGCCAAGGTGTCGGGCGCGCGCTTCTACTACTTGGTCGGGGTCGGCGCCGAGCTCGAGCTCGCGCTGGTCGCGATGGCGATGGACCAGGCGCGGGAGGACGGCTTTGTGCCGATGCTGCCGCCTGCGCTGGTCAAGCCGCGGGCGATGGAGGGAACCGGCTTCCTCGGACAGGCCGCGGCCGACGTCTTCCACCTGCCCGACGACGACTTCTATCTGGTCGGCACCTCCGAGGTCGCGCTGGCGGCTTACCACGCCGACGAGATCCTCGACGCCGACTCGCTGCCGCGCCGCTACGTCGCCTTCAGCCCGTGCTATCGACGCGAAGCCGGGTCGTACGGCAAGGACACCCGCGGGATCTTCCGGGTGCACTGGTTCGACAAGGTTGAGATGTTCACCTATACGACCGTCGAGGCGTCGTACGACGAGCACCGGAGGTTGTTGGGCTGGGAGAAGGAGTGGTTCGCCAAGCTCGAGCTGCCGTATCGGGTGATCGACACCGCCGCCGGTGACCTCGGGCTGTCGGCAGTGCGCAAGTTCGACTGCGAGGCGTGGATCCCCACCCAGGGCAAGTACCGCGAGCTCACGTCGACGTCGAACTGCACCGACTTCCAGGCACGTCGCCTCAACATCCGTGGCCGGTTTGCCGACGGGGTGCGTCCGGTCGCGACGCTCAACGGCACTCTGATGGCTTCGGCGCGGACGATCGTCGCACTGCTCGAAAACCACCAGCAGGCGGACGGGTCGGTACGCGTGCCGAAGGCGCTGCAGCCGTATCTGCACGGTCGTTCTGTGCTCGAGCCGGTCGACACGCCGTTATGAACACTTGACTCCCCGTCTGGTGGCACTCGACATCGACGGCACCCTCGTCGACGCCGAGCAACGGATCTCTCCCGAGGTGGTCAAGGCGGTCGGGGCGGTCGGGGCCGCTGGCGTGCCTCTGGTGCTGGTCAGCGGGCGGTCGGTGCTCGCGATGGCCGAGGTGATCGACGCGTTGGGGTTGGCGGATGGTGAGAGCGTGGCGAGCAACGGTGCCGTGACGTTCGGCTACCACCCGGTCGAGGTGCGGTCGGTGGTCACCTTCGATGCCAGGCCGGCGGTCGAGCTGCTGCTGGCAGAGCTGCCCGATGCGCTGGTGGCGGTCGAGGTGGTGGGCAAGGGCTACCGGGTCAACCGCCGCTTCCCTGACGGCGAGCTGAGCGGTCGGGCATGGATCGAGTCGGTCGACAACCTGGTCAGCGAACCGGTGACCCGCGTCGTTATCCGTGACCCGAACTCCTCCGTCGACGACTTCCTGGCGCTGGCCGAGTCCTTAGGCCTGCAGGGGACGAACTACTTCGTGGGCTACACCGCCTGGCTCGACCTGGCGCCGGAGGGTGTCTCGAAAGCGTCGGCGCTGCAGCAGATCGCCTCGTCACTCGATGTCTCACGGTCCGACGTGCTGGCGATCGGCGATGGCCGCAACGACCTCGAGCTGCTGGAGTGGGCCGGGCGTGGTGTCGCGATGGGCCAGGCGCCCGACGAGGTGAAGGCTGTTGCCGATGCGGTCACGGGCACGCTGGCCGAGGACGGAGCCGCGCTCGAACTCCTCACCTGGTTCGGCTAGCCCCCCGCTCAACTTCTGTTGAGCGGCCAGGGTTGCGGTGTTGAGCGGCCAGGGTTGCGGTGTTGAGTGGCCAGGGTTGCACTGTTGAGTGGCCAGGGTTGCGGTGTTGAGTGGCCAGGGTTGGCTTTGCACACGGCAACCTTGGCCGTTCGACCATGCAACCTTGGCCACTCAACAGTGCAACCTTGGCCTTTCAACCATGCAACCTTGGCCGTTCGACCAGGCAACCTGGCCTTTCAACCAGGCAACCTTGGCCTTTCAACCCGGCAACCTTGGCCTCTCGACGGGAGGGGCGCGGGCTAGAGGTACATGCCGCCGCCGCGGCCATCGCCCTCGTCGCCGGCTCCCGGGCCGGGCGGAGCGGGTACGCCCGGACCGCCTGGATGCGGCATGACCCCAGGCGGCAGAGCGCGCCGCATCTGCTCGAGTTGAGCACGGGCAGCCATCTGCTGGGCGTAGATCGCTGTCTGGATGCCGTGGAACAGCCCCTCCAGCCAGCCGACCAGCTGGGCCTGCGCGATCCGCAGCTCCGACTCGCTTGGGGTCGGCTCGTCGAACGGCAGACTGAGCCGGTCGAGCTCCTCCACCAGCTCGGGGGCGAGTCCCTGCTCTAGCTCCTTGATCGACGCCTGGTGGATCTCACGCAACCGAGCCCGGCTGGCCTCGTCGAGCGGCGCGGACTTCACCTCTTCGAGCAGCTGACGGATCATGCTGCCGATCCGCATCACCTTGGCCGGCTGCTCGACGAGGTCCGCAACCGATCGCGCGTTGTCGTCCTCGTCCTCGCCGTCACCGTCACCACCGGCGGTGGCCATCATGTCGGGGCCGATGATCATCACCTGTGGCTCGTCGGCGGTCTCGCGCTCGCCGTCGTCGGGCTTCTCGTTGCTCTCAGAGGACATGCCGCCACCCTACGACGAGGCCCATACCTCGACCCGTCGTCGCACCCGGGATCAGCGCTCAGTCGACGGTGAGCAGCACCTTGCCGACGTGGCTGCCCGACTCGACGTACGCGTGCGCCTCCGCCGCCTCAGCCAACGCGAACCGTCTGTCGACGATCGGGCGGACCATGCCATCAGCGATCAGCGGCCAGACGTTGTCACCCACGCTGGCCACGATCGCCGCCTTCTCGTCACGGCTGCGAGAGCGCAAGGCGGTCGCGAGGACGGCGGCTCGCTTGTTGAGCAGCGTGCCGAGATCGAGTTCGCCCTTGGTGCCGCCCTGCAGCCCGATCACGACAAGGCGACCCTCGGTCGCCAGACAGGCGACGTTGCGGGGCAGGTAGGCGGCGCCTATCACGTCGAGGATCACGTTGGCGCCGGCCGGCTCGAGTCGTCGTACCTCCTCGACGAAGTCCTCGTCCCGGTAGTTGATGACGTGATCGGCGCCGAGACTGCGGCAGAACTCCGCCTTCTCCGTCGAGCCGACCGTGCAGGCGACCCGCGCGCCGAGCTGCTTGGCGAGCTGGATTGCCATCGTGCCGATGCCGCCGGCGCCGCCGTGCACGAGCAGCAGCTCACCGGGCTGGAGGGCGGCGAGCATGAAGACGTTCGACCACACCGTGCACACAACTTCCGGAAGCGCGGCCGCCTCGCGGAGATCGACGGAGGGAGGTACGGCGAGCAGCTGGCCCTCTGGTACGGCGACTCGCTCGGCGTACCCGCCGCCAGACAGCAGGGCGCACACCCGGTCGCCCGCTCGCCAGCGCTCGACACCTTCGCCGACCGACTCAACGGTGCCGGAGCACTCCAGGCCGAGCGTCTCGGGAGCGCCAGGCGGAGGCGGGTAGTGGCCCTGGCGCTGGAGTAGGTCGGCGCGGTTGATCGCCGTCGCCGCGACCGCCACAACAACCTCGCCGGCACCGGCAGTCGGATCGGGGGCTTCTCCGAGCGCCAACACCGCTGGGCCGCCGGGCTCTCGACACACCACCGCTCGCATGCGCTCCACGTTAAACGCTGGCGCTCCAGCCGGTCGCCGTACGTCCTGCACTTGGAGCGCTAGAGCGCTCTGGTTGCAGGACGTAAGAGCTGCGGCTGCGAGGTCAGCATGTGTCGAGGGGTGTGCGGGCGGCTAGCCGGCAGCCGCCACCGGCGAGGTGGCTTTGGGTCTAGGACTCCTGGTTGGCGAGCAGCTCGCTAGCCACATCCACGCAGTCGGCGATGTCGTCGCTGGAGCCGCCACGCATCCCGGCCGCATATCCCACCAGGAACGTCGTCAGCGGCGCCGCCGGCCGGTCGATCTGATGGGCCGCGTCGCGAGCGAGGTCGAGGATCGCGTCGCTCTCGAGGTCGAGATCGAGTCCGAGCGCCTCACACAGCTCGGCGGTCCAACTCGTCAGGCTCATGCATCCTCCAGTTGCTCGTGTGCCCGGGCGACGTCGTCCCAGGTGTCGCAATCGGCGGTCTGGCCGGGCCGCGCAGCCACCTCGACCAGCCGCAACAGACTAACCAGCGTCCTGGCCGCCGCGCCGCGGGTCGGCTGTACCCCAGACAGCGCCTCTCTCATCGCTGCCGAGCCATAGACCGCGGCCAGCGGCTGCCGCCGACCGGCCTCGTCGACGAGCAGCGCTCCATCCGCATCGTGCGCCGCCGCTGCCAGCGAGCGGACCGTCGCCGCGTCCACGAACGGCATGTCGCAGGCGAGTACGGCGACCAGCGGCGCCTCGACGTAGGCCATCCCCGCCTCGATCCCGGCCACCGGTCCGCCGCCAGCAGGCGACTCGCAGGTGGAGACGACGTCGGGCGGCAGGCTGCCGCCGGCGGCGTATGCCGGGCCCACGACGATCCGCCGCCTCGCGTCGGACACGGTGTCGAGCGCCCGCTGGAGCAGGGTGCGCCCGCCGATGGAGAGCGAGGCCTTGTCGGCGCCGCCCAGGCGGCTTCCGCGTCCGCCGGCGAGCACGATCGCGTCGTACTCCCGCGACGAGGTCGGCCCACCCCGCTCGCCCGACCGCAGGGAGTCGTCCACGCCGCCATCCTCGCACCGGCTCCGACCGGTGGCCCGCTGCGACAATGGCCGGATGCGCGTCGCGGTTGTGCAGTTCTCAGCGACGACCGACGTCGCGCGCAACCTCGCGGCGATCGAGCGGCTGACGGCCGAGAGGGCGCTGGTCGGCTGCGACCTCGTCGTACTGCCCGAGGCGACGATGCACGACTTCGGCCCGCCCGATCTGCCGCTCGGGCAGGTGGCCCAAGACCTCGACGGGCCGTTCGTCGAGAAGCTGTCGCGCCTGGCTCGCAGCCTGTCGACCACGATGGTGGCGGGGATGTTCGAGCGCTCGGGCGACCCGGAGCGGCCGTTCAACACGCTGGTGGCCATGGGACCGGATGGCGGGTTGCGGGCGTCGTACCGCAAGATCCACCTCTTTGACTCGTTCGGATACAGGGAATCGGAACGGCTCAGCCCCGGCGAGCCGGCGCCGGTCGTCCTGCCGATCGCCGGGATGACCGCCGGGCTGATGACGTGCTACGACCTGCGCTTCCCCGAGCTCGGCCGGCTGCTGACCGACACCGGCGCCGACGTGTTGGTCGTCCCGGCGGCGTGGGTGCGCGGGGAGCACAAGGTCGAGCAGTGGTCGACGCTGCTGCGCGCTCGCGCGATCGAGAACACCGCGTACGTCGCCGCGGCGGCCCAATGCGGACGGACGTACGCAGGTCACAGCCTGGTCGCCGATCCGATGGGACTCGTGGTTTCGGAGCTGGCCGACGAGGAGGGCAGCGCAGTCGTCGAGCTCGACCCGAAGCGGGTCGATCAGGTACGCCGGACCAATCCGTCGTTGCAGAACCGACGGCTGCGCGTCGTGCCATAATCGGCTCGCGGCAGGCTGCGGCCTGGAGTCGTCTTGCCGCACTGGGGGAGGCAGAGTTTCGTGGCGGCACCAGCTCCTGAGCCGCCGGTCCGCGCCGGCGGTCGGCACGCCGCGCCACGCTCTCAAGCGGATACGCTCCATCCTCGGCCCGAGTTGCGCCAAGGACCCGGTGCGACCGGGCTGGCGAACCAGGCGAACACGCAGAGCACGCAGGGCGCCAGGAGCTTCGGCGACACAGCCGCCCACAGTCGCGGACGTCATGCCGCACCTCTTGCGATCCCGCCGATGGAGGAGCCGCCGCCGGATGCGTCGCCGGACCCTGTCGGCGCGGCCGCACGGTTGGCTCCACCGCTTGCCGCGCCGCCTGACCCATCAACTGCCGACGCGGCGGTCGCGGCCACGCGAGGCCGCTCAGCGTCCCGCCGCCGAGGGATCCCCTCGGCTCGGCTTACCAGTCGCGCGGCGACGTGTCTCGCCTTGCTTGCCTGGGCGGTCGCGGTGGTGCTGGCGCTCGGTCAAGCCGCGGGCGCCAACGGCTGGTGGCATATCGGCACCGTCGCGCCGCGCTGCGGTGCGGCGGCCGCGACCTGGCTCGGCCTGCTGCTGCTCGCGCGACGCGTCGGTGTACCGGTGGTCGTCGTCGGCGTTTACACCGGCTTGGCGCTCGCCCTGGCGATGGCCTTCCCGGCCGGTTGGGTGCTGTCGGCGGCCAGTGTGGCCGCGGCATCGACGTACGGGCTGCTCGCCGTCGTCATCACCCGAGCGGCTCACGGGCTGTGGTGCGTCCGGGAGGCGCTGGTCGCGGGCTTCGTCGCGGTGGCGGGGGCGGTCGTCGTGTCGGGGTTCGACGCCACGCTGCAAGCCTTCCGGTTTCGGGCGCTGGTGCTGCTGCTGTGTCTCGTGGCCGCGCTGGCGTTGGCCAACCGGCTCAGCCCCTGGCGCGGCTTGAGCCGGCCGGCGCGGGTTGCCGGCGTGGTCGCGGCGGTCGCGTCCCTTGCCTTCGTGGGCATTGTGCAAGGCGTCCTGCGCGTCGGCCAGCCTGTTGGCCCCGACCTCGTCGCGGGTGCCCGCGACGGTGTGGTCCACATCTGGCTTGGCCTCCGGCCGGTGGAGGCGTTCGTCGGGATCCCTGCGCTCGTGTGGGGTGCGGCTCGCCGGTCGCGGGATGCGCGTGGCTGGTGGCTGTCGGCGTACGGCGTCCTCGGCACCGCCGGGATCACGACCAGCCTTGGGCATGCCGGTGCCGCGGTGGGCGACAGCATGGCCGCGACCGGAGTCGGCCTCGCGGTCGGGACCCTTCTCGGCCTCGGCGCCGTGGCGGTGGAGGCGGCAGTGGTACGGCGACGCGTCGGCCCCCCAGCGAGTGGCTCGCTCGAGCCGGCCGGTCGTCTCAGTGCGGCTGCCTCGGATGCTGGCTCTGTCGCTCGCCCGGCGCCTGAAGAGTCACGGACCGCACCGCTCCTGCCCAGCTGACCAGCGTCCAGGGCGGACAGCGCCAGCCACCTGCTGGGTCCGTCGTCGCCTTGCCTCATGCGGAGCTCGTCGCGGTTTTGCCGCCCCTCGGCGAGATGGGACAATCGATGCGGCGGTCCTGACCGCCCGCCGAGGAGGGGTGCCGGAGCGGCCTATCGGAACCGCCTTGAAAGCGGTCGCTGGCAGAGATGTCAGCCGCGGGTTCAAATCCCGCCTCCTCCGCGACCACGTCCCATCGATTCGCATGCCGCTGCTTGCGCCGGCGGTGGAGGAGGAACCAGTCCATGACCCCCATGGCGGCCGACGTGTCGACGTACCGCTGCAGCCGAGCACCCGGTCTGCGCATCGTCGGGCTCGCGATGCTGCCCTACGCGGTGCTGTGGCTGGTGGCTGGCCTCCTCGGGTTCCCGGGTTGGGCGGTGTGGCTTCTCGTGCTCGATGCCGTCGTGATCGGCGGCCTCGGCTTGCGGCTGCTGGTGTTCCCGCCGAAGGTGCTGACGCTGACCGGCACCGGCTTCCGGATCCACGGCGTGCGCGGCAACACCCGACCCGCGGCCGACTGGACCGTTGTCGACGGCGTGACGACGACCCAGGTGGCGGGCATGCCGACCGTGGTGATCGCGTTGACGGACGGCGGTACGTCGATCTTGCCGCTCACCTTGCTGGGCGCTCAGTCGATGGCGGCGCAGCGCGAGATCCACGAGCGGCTCAACAGCGCGTACGGCTATCGCCGGCTCGACACTGTCGCCGACCCGCCGGCCTGACCCCAGCCAGACCGCAGCGAAGGGCTTCTCCTCAACCAGCCGAGCGACTTGTCCTCAACCCGGCGAGGCACTTGCGAACTCTCCGGGGCAAGCCTGCCCCGGAGTCAGCGGATCTGCCATGACTACGGGGCAAGCGTGAGGCGGCGCGTGGGGGCCACCCGCCGGGGCGGGTAGTCTGTGGGCTCGCCGTCCCTGTCGCTGGCCGACGACGGCTTGGAGGTGTCGCCTAGCCCGGTTTATGGCGCCCGCCTGCTAAGCGGGTTGAGGGTAATCCCCTCTCGCGGGTTCAAATCCCGCCACCTCCGCCAGTGTGCAGAGACGTGACAGCGCTGAAGGCTGCCCCTATGGCTGCGGGTGATCTGTGATGATCGCCGAGAGCATTGCCTGCCATGCCCTGCAGAACCTGCTGGGCGGCCTGCCCTCCGCCGAGCCCTTCACCCTCAGCGACGACGTCCTTCGTGTACTGCACCGGCGTCCCCGACGAGTCGACGGCACTCTCCAGCCCGAAGGCAGTCTTCTGCGCGGATCCGTGCGTGCCGGAAGGCTCTGAGTGATGCCTGGCGGCTGCGATGCCTGCGGCGGTCACGCAGGGGCAAACGACCAGTCCGGCTATGGCCGCAACCGGAACCCATCGGCGCCTGTCGCTAGTGGACATCGAAGTCACCGTCCGCATCAGTTGGCGCCAACATGACCCCTCCCGCACCCGACGTACAGGTCTGTTCCTGGTTCGTTATGCGGCGAGCCATCGTCAGTCCTGCCGCAATGAGGATGTGAGCGACGCCGCAGTGCTCCCGGCCCGGCGGGTTCGCAATGTCGTTCGCCCCCAGGTCGGAGTTCGCGTGGAGGCCCTCAGGGCGTGACACGTTAGACTGTGCAGCGGCCCGGTGGCCGGTGGTCACGCGGACCGAGCGCTCGTAGCTCAACGGATAGAGCATTTGACTACGGATCAAAAGGTTGGGGGTTCGAATCCCTCCGAGCGCGCCTCAGCGGTCGAAACGCTGCTCGAAGGCGTCCGGCCAGAGATCTCCGTCCGCCCGCTGCACCTCGGGCTCGCTTGTCGGCAACCCCAACTCCTGCTCGGCTTCCCGTCGAGCCTGCCGCTGTAGGGCAAAGCATGCGGGCGCGGCCACGCCGCTACCCGCCTCAACAGCGATTCGTCGCACCCGCTCGGCGTACTTCTCGTAGTAGATCGCAGCGGCCAAAGTCGCCACCTCGGACTCCGGCTGGCCCGCCACCTCGGTCACCTCGCCAGTCTGCACCGCATCACAAGCGTGGCCAGGGCTAGCGCGATCTGAGGCGGCGTCGGCTCAGCCGCCTCGCGGCGAGTAACCAGGTCACCTTTGGGCTTTGGGCTGGGGCTTGAATCGACGTACCTCTTGCGGCCAGCCGCATGCTTCCGCGATCTTGCCGGCCCACACCTTGGCGGCCTCATCGTCGGGCGCCTCGACGACGGTGAAGCCACCCAAGAACTCCTTGGTCTCGACGTACGGACCATCAGTGATCATCAGCGTGCCGCTGGTGGCGTCAGCAGAGAAAGCCTTCTCGGGCTCCTCTTCCAGCCCGCCGGCGAACACGTACACGCCGGCATCCTTCATCTCGTTGATGACGGCCATGGCGAGCGGGCCGCGCCCACGGAACCACTCCTCGCTGTGATCGCCGACCCACTGCTGGTTGAAGTAGATGAGGTACTCCGTCATGTCCGCTCCTCGTCGCTAGTTGCGGGCCTCGTGCCCGCTCAACCACTCCACGAACGCCCCGCGGCGATTTCGACATCGCCTGTTGACGCGGTCGCATCAAACCTGCACCCGGTAGCGCAGAAAGACCGTCCCGCTGTGGAACCGTCGCTGGTCGAGGAGCTCGAGCTGAACTCGTACGTCGTCCGGCAGCGCCCGCTTCCCACCGCCGACCAGAACCGGCACGAGCAGCAGCTGCACCTCGTCGACCAGGCCAGCGGCTATCATCTGGCCGGCGACCTCGGCGCCACCGATGCTGAGGTCGGAATCGGAGCTTTGCTTCATCTGCCGGATCGCCGCCGGGTCGAGTTCGCGTTCGATCCGACTCCGAGCGCTCGACGCTGTCTCGAGCGACCGTGTGTAGACGACCTTCTCGGCCGCCTGCCAGACCGCTGCGTAGTCCCTCGCCACGGCCGGCTCGTCCTCGTCCGCATCGACGGTCTCCCAGAAGATCATCGTCTCGTACATCCGCCGCCCGTACAGGTAAGTCCCGATCGGCCGTTCGAGCTCGTTGACGAAGGCATGCACCTCGTCGTCGGGCGCCGCCCACTCGAAGCTGCCCGACGCGTCCTCGACGTAACCGTCGAGCGAACAAATCGCCGAGTAGATCAACTTGGCCATGTCGTAAACCTCCCGTCTCGCACCGGAGTACACCTAACCAGTGCCGTGTCCTTGACGCTCGCACCACGGGCAGTTTGATGGCGGTGCTCAAGCGCTTACCCTCGGTGGATCGAGGTTAAGGAGTGCGCCATAGCAAGCGGACAGTTGTACGACACCATCGGTGCCACCTACGCCGTCACGCGGCGCACCGATCCGCGGATCGCCACGCAGCTGTGGGCGGCGCTCGGCGACGCACGCACCGTCCTGAACGTCGGTGCCGGCACCGGCTCGTATGAACCGCCCGACCGTGACGTGACGGCGGTGGAGCCGTCTGCGGTCATGCGTTCCCAGCGGGCACCACAAGCTGCCCAATGTGTGGGCGGCACTGCGGAGCGGCTTCCCTTCGCCGATCAGTCCTTCGACGCCGCGATGGCGTTCGCCACCGTCCATCACTGGCCGGACCCGGTCGCCGGAGTGCGCGAGATGCAACGGGTGGCCCGTCGGGTCGTGGTGTTCACCTGCGACACCAGCGAGCAGGCGTGGCGCAGCC
>JAICMS010000085.1 GCA_025929075.1 Propionibacteriales bacterium | reverse complement strand
GACCGTGCGACAGGCGTTGATCGCCGGCGTGATCGACGAGCTGGCACTCGACATCGCGCCCGTCCTGCTAGGTTCCGGCGAGCGCATCTTCGATGGAGTCGGGTCCTTCGAGTTTGAACCCGTCGAAGTCCTTCACTCGCCCCTGACGACCCACATCCGGTACCGCCGCGTCAGCTGAGTCTGTATGAGGCCGCGGCGGCCTACTCGATCGGCGCGATAAGCCGCGCGGGATCCAGTGTGGGTTGTGCGCGTACGGCGGTCGTGATCGAGGTCTTCGGGGTCCAGGGCCGAATACTAAGCAGCTCACGGACGGGGCTGCGGGCATCAATGGTGATGAGCAGGTTGGTACCGCGTTCGCGCCAGGTCCAGCGAACCTGTTCCCAGAGCGCGGCGGCGGCGTGCTCGGCGCCGGGAGCAAACCACAGGTGTTCGACGTTCAGGTTCCGCAAACGGCCGTCTCTGGGCACCGCGTGCATGAGCAGGTTGACTGCTCGGATGGTGGCCGGCATGTGCACCAGCTCGGTTGTGCGCAGCAAGCCTTCTTCGCGCAGTGCGAGTCCGGCCAAGAGGGCGCCGCTCCGATCGACAGCGATCACGTAGTGGCGGACGGGCACGTCAAGCGGGCTCCAATGCAGCCAGGTGGCGAGGCGCTCGGGCGTCCAGATGCGGGCGAAATTGTGTTCTTTGGTGAAGGCCATGACGCCGCGCGCCACGGCAGCGAGTTCTCCTGGCTCTGGCCGCCGGACATGGACGCCGGTCGGTTCTCTCGGTGGCTTCCGCCGCATCGTGGCCGGGATCGTCAGGGCCGGCGGTGTGAACGCTGTCGCCCATCGCCTGGCCGCGCCCAGTGAGGCTTCATTGCCTTGTTGGATGTCCGCTAGGACGACGACTTCGGAGCCGGCGGCGGTTTCAGCGGCTGCGATGCGCCACTGGGCCAGCGCCGCCCCGATGCCTTGATGGCGGTGATTCGGTTGAACTTTGAGGGACAGCAACTGTAAGAACGGGCGTTCCTGCCCCTCGTACAGGAATGTCCCGAGTCTTGCCTTGGCCGAACCGACCAACTGCTGGCTCGAGGGATCCGTGGCGACCACGCCCAGCTCACGTGACAGCCCGTCGCCCGCGGCTGGCATGTGCACATGCTCGCGGACCCGGAACTGGACCTTCCCGCCGTCGGGGCTCGCGTGCTCGAGTCGGACGATGGCGGCAAGATCCTCCGGCGTCGCGTGGCGCACACGGAAGGGCTCGCTCATCGCCCCCTCCAGTTGGGCTCCCGCGATTGGACTCGAACCAATAACCGTCCGATTAACAGTCGGATGCTCTGCCAATTGAGCTACGCGGGATCGTGCCCGCCGGGCGAGCAACGCCGCACAAGGGTAGCAAGCCGAGGGCGTCCCTCGTGACGTTGCCCGACCTCTGCTCAGGCTCGCCGGTCCCGATGGAAGCCGGCTTCGACTGTCCACAGATCCGGGTAGCTGGCTGACACTGTCGGCTGGCTCTCCTAAGATCGAATATATGTTCGAATCAATGCCTGTCTACGGACACCGAGAAGAACAGGTGCCGCCGGCCCCTCGCCCTCACCCGTGCACCCGCGCGGCCGTAGGAGTATCCGGTACGGCGTCGGCAGCGCCCTCTGCGGAGGACATCAGCCGATGGCTTGATCAGCTCGCCGGCTCGTCACCCGCCATCGATGACGCGGGCCGTATTGACCGGATCGCCGCACTCGAACGACTGAAGGGCGCGATCGCAGCAGCGCAGGCTCGGGAGTCGGTGGAGTTCCGGCGGTCGCAACTTGCCGCCCAGCGAGCCGCGGGCGTTCGGCGCGAGCAACTCGGGCGAGGCATCGCCGGCCAGATCGGGCTTGCGCGCAAGGAGTCACCCCACCGGGCCGGCCGGATGCTGACGATGGCGACCACGCTGGTCGAAGAGATGCCACACACGATGGCCGCGCTGACGAGGGGTGAGGTGAGCGAGTGGCGGGCAAGCATCGTGACCACCGAGACGATGACGCTGGACGAGGATCAGCGCCGTCAGGTCGACGCCCACTTGGCCACGAAGCTCGGTTCGCTCTCTGACCGCGAGACCTACGGCGAGGTGCGACGCCTCGCCTACGCCAGCGACCCCGCCGCGTTCGTGGCGAGAGCACGGCATGCGGAGTCCGAACGCCAGGTAACCGTCCGACCGGCGCCTGACACGATGAGCAACGTCTCGGCACGGCTGCCGGCGAAGCAGGGTGTTGCCGTCTTTGCGGCGCTCAAAGCCGCGGCGGACGCGGGCGTCGCTGCCGGCGACCAGCGCACTCGCGGCCAGATCATGGCAGACACGCTGGTGAGGCGGGTGACCGGACAGGAGTCCGCGCCCGAGGTACCAGTCGAGGTGAATCTCGTCATCACTGATCATTCCCTGTTCGCCGGAGATAGCGAGCCCGCTGAGTTGATCGGCTACGGGCCGATTCCGGCGGCGATGGCCCGCGAGTGGCTGCGGGGGCTTTCCGACCAGACCCGCGGCTGGCTCCGGCGGATCTTCACCTTTCCGACGAGTGGACAACTTCAAGCGGTCGAGAGCCAGCGCCGACTGTTCACGGCAGCTCAGCGTCGCGCCTTGATCCTCCGGGACGGAGCCACCTGCCGGACTCCGTGGTGCGGCGCACCGATCCGTCACGCCGACCACGTCGTCACCCACCACGCCGGCGGGCCGACGAGCCTCGACAACGGTCAAGGCCTATGCAGTACGTGCAATCACGCCAAACAGGCTCCCGGCTGGGCGCAGACCGCGGGACCGCGAGGCGCAGGCGACTGGGTCAGCGTCAGAACACCGACCCGTCACTCCTATCTGTCCCGTCCCCCACCTCTGCCCCAGGCACCCTCTCGGTCCCCGGCACGCCCGATGTCCGAGCCGCCTCCGGCGCCCAGTCCGGCGCTCGGTGAGCAGTTACCCACGACTGCGGCGGACGACGAACCATGCCGACCGTGTTGCCTGAGGTTGACGACCGTGGAGGTGTATCGCCGACACCCAAGAATCGTCGAGTACCACGCCGCGTGAGTCGTGCGTCCAGCCGATCGGCTAGAGGTACGAGATCTCGGCAAGCGCCTGCTCACGTGCTCGGCGCACCGCGACCGAAACCGCTGGGTCGTCCGGGTCAAGCCCAGCCGAATACGCGACGGTCCACACCAGCTCCCCATCACCGGTGGGTGAGCGACGCGCAGCAACGGTGACGGACCGATCGCCGCGAACGGCGGCCGACACACTGCACACGATGCTTCTCGTCACGCGCTCGCGAACCAGCTCTAGCAACCGAGCGGCTCTCATCAACCGGATCGCGAGGCTGTTCTCGTCAGCCTCGACAATCGTCAGTACGTCGTCGTCACTGCTCCAGTCCGCCCGGAGGATCTGCTCCCAAGGCAGCCGCCGAAACGCCGCCGCGTCATCGACGTCCGGCAGATAGAAGGCGGCCGCCGTGCCGACGTACCACCTCCCCCGCTGGTCGACAGCCCACGCGAGAGGTCGCTCGAGCGGCGCAGCATCAGTCAGCCGATCGCGCACTGCCGAGGGGAGCCGCCCAGCACCGACCCAGTGGGACCAGCGACTCAGCACCTCATTGCTCGAGGTAGTCGCGGAACGTCTCGAGGTCGTGTCCGCGGCGGATCCTCGACAGCGCCTTGCATTCGATCTGTCGGGCACGCTCGCGGGTTACCCCGAGCATCGAGCCCACCTCCTCGAGCGTGTGCGGCCGGCCGTCCTCCAGTCCGAACCGCAGCCGAAGCACCCGACGTTCCCGCGGGTTCACCAAGTTGAGGAGCCGCTCGACGTCGCTTTGCAGCATCAGCATGCCGACCTCATCGATCGGCATCTCGCTGCTCTTGTCGACGATCAGGTCGGCCAACTGCCCGGTATCCCCCTCACCAACCGGGATGTCGAGCGACATCGGTTCGTCGGCAAGCTTCAGCAGCTCTCGTACCTTGTCGGCAGTCAGCTGCAGACGCGCGCCAAGCTCCTCCATCGTGGGATTACGGCCGAGCTGTTGGAACATCGCCCGTTGCTCCCGCAGCGCCCGCTGCATCGCCTCAACGACGTGCACCGGAATCCGGATGGTTCGCGCCTGGTCGGCGATCCCGCGGGCGATGGCCTGCCGGATCCACCAGGTCGCGTACGTCGAGAACTTGAAGCCACGGCGGTAGTCGAACTTCTCCACTGCGCGGATCAGGCCGATGTTTCCCTCCTGGATCAGATCCAGCAGGGCGATGCCGGAGCCGGCGTAGCGTTTGGCCACAGCCACCACGAGCCGCAGGTTGGACTGGACGAGGGTGCCTTTGGCTCGTTCCCCGAAGCAGACGAGCAGCTCCAGGTCGTCACGGTCGTCGTCGCAGAGCGTGGCACTGGTGAAGAGCCGTTCCGCGGCCAACACACCGACCTCGATGGCGCTCGCGAGCTCGACTTCCTGGGCCGCCGTCAGCAGTGGAATTCGGCCAATCTCCCGCAAATACAGGCGAATGGAGTCCTGGGCCTGGCTCTCCCGCTGCAGTGGCAACGTGCTGCCATCGAGCGCCGCGAGCGCTTGCGTCCCAGTGGGCATGGGCCAAGTCTGCTGTGAGAGCGGCGCCAGCACATCTGCTTTCTCAAGACTGGGCGAATATCGTCCGAAAGGACGATTGCGATGTCAACCTGCTTAGAGTGCCTCCCCGATGGCCGCCTCGCGCAGCGCCCGCCGGTGACTCTCCAATGCCACCAGCTCGCCGAAGAGACGGTTGTAGTCATTGGTCTGGGTGACGGGGTTCATCCGCTGCAGCCGTGACTTCACGACGGCGATGCGGCGCCTCGCTGTGAGCTCTCTCAGCCGCTCGACATACGAGACCGCCACCTTGGCGTCGGGGTCCCCGCGCAGATGCAGCGGCTCGACTGCGAGTGCCGCGACAAGCGCCTTGATGTCTTCCCCCGAGAGCCGACCAACGACTGCCTCAACACGCGCCGAGGCCGGCCCGCCGAGCTCGGCGATGGCCTCGAAGACAGCGCCAAGGTGCGGATGCGTGAAGTCGTCACGCTCCACCTCATCCCAGACACCGGCGATGGCCCGCGGCGCCTGCAACGCCAACTTCAGCACGTCGCGCTCGATCGTGAAGCGTCGTTCGCCGGCATCAGGAACGTCTGAGCGCCGCGGACGTTCCTCCGGCGACGGGGTCGGACTCGAGCGCTTGCCCTTGCCGCGATTGACGGCGAGCCGAACCTCCGCGCGCACCTCCTCTATCTCCGCTCCGACCATGCCGGCCAGCTCACGGGCGAAAGCGTCCACCTTGGACAGGTCACGCACACTGGCGACAAGCGTCGCCGCCTCGCGCACCGCATCGACCCTGCTGTCGGCCCGGTCGAGGTCGTAGCTGCCCACTACGCTGCGCAACACGAAGCGATAGAGCGGCTCCCGACGAGCCACCAGCTCACGCACCGCGGCGTCACCCTCGGCGATACGTAGCTCGCAGGGGTCCCTGCCCTCCGGCTCGACCGTGACATAGGTCTGCGCCACGAACTGCTGGTCGCCTTGGAACGCCCGCAACGCCGCCTTCTGCCCCGCCTCGTCGCCGTCGAAGGTGAAGATCACCTCGCCTCGGAACTCGTCGTGGTCGAGCATCAGCCGGCGCAGCACCCGGGTGTGATCGGCACCGAAGGCAGTTCCGCACGTCGCGACGGCGGTGCCGACGCCGGCCATGTGGCACGCCATCACATCGGTGTACCCCTCGACGACGACCGCCTGAGAGCTCCGGGCGATCTCCTTCCTGGCCAGGTCGGCGCCGTACAGCACCTGGCTCTTCTTGAAGATCGGGGTCTCCGGTGAGTTCAGGTACTTGGCCTCCACGACATCGTCGTCGAAGAGCCGGCGCGCACCGAACGCCACCACGTCTCCGGACAGCTCACGGATCGGCCACAGGAGGCGGCCACGGAACCGGTCATAGGGGCCGCGCTGGTTACGGGCCACGAGACCGGCGGTCACGAGCTCGTCGTCGGAGAACCCACGGCCTCTCAGGTGGTCGAGCAACGCCGAGCCACCGCGTGGGGCGAAGCCAACGGAGAACCGCTGGGCAGCATCCCGGTCGAAGCCGCGCTCATCGAGGAACTGCCGTCCGGGCAGCGCCTCAGGCTGGTCGAGCGCGGCGGCGTAGAACTCCGCGGCGAGCCGATGGGCCTCGACCAGGCGGGTGCGCTGGCCGGGCTCACGTCGAGTCGTCGCACGGCCGTCGTCGACGTAGTGCAGGTCGACGCCGAACCGAGCGGCGAGCCGCTCGACCGCCTCGGTGAACCCGACACCCTCGATCTTCTCGACGAAGGTGATGACGTCGCCACCCTCCTGGCAGCCGAAGCAGTAGAAGTACCCCTGCGCCGGAGTGACGTTGAACGACGGCGTCTTCTCGTCATGGAACGGGCACAGGCCCTTCAACGAGCCGCCGCCGGCGGACCGCAGCGTCACATGAGCCGAGATCACCTCGTCGATCGCCGAGCGCTCGCGTACCAGAGCGACGTCGTCGTCGCGGATGCGGCCGGCCACGCGGCGAGTCTACGCACCACGGACGAGCGCCCGGTGCCTGTGCACAGCAGACGAATCGGTCAAGGAGGCGACCTGATCCACCACCACACGCAACCGCTGCTCATCGTTCGCGGCGGCAGTGAAGTCGGCCCGGAACAGCGGGTCCAGCGCCGGTTCACCGGTCTTCACCATCACCTCGGTCAGCTCGGTCAACACGGCGCGCTGCTCGCCCAGCAACGCCATCCGGTCATCGGCGCGCATCACGAGGTGCGCCGCGATGCCCTTCAGCACCGCGATCTCCTCCCGCACTTGCGCGGGCACCGGGAGGTCGCCGCTGTAGCGGAGCCGAGGATACGTCGAGCCGTCGGCCGCCACCGCGTCGCGCACGGCCCGGCAGAACCTGTTGATCAGTTGGCTCGTCAGGTTCTTCAGCCGAGCGAGGTTGGGCCGCCCGCCGTCGTAACGAGAGATCGGCCACGCCGACAGCGCCGACACGCGGGCCAACGCCGCCTCCAATAACTCGTCATCAGCATCGGGCGCGTACCACTCCCGGACCGTGGCCCAGACCTCGGCTCGCAGGCCGGCGCCGGCGAGATCGGCCAGGTCGACCCGGCCGGCCACGACGCCGTCCTCCACGTCGTGGACCGAGTAGGCGACGTCGTCGGCGAAGTCCATCACCTGGGCTTCGAGGCAGACCTGCCCAGCGGGCCGACCCGCCCGCATCCACGTGAAGACGGCGAGATCGTCGTCGTACACCCCGAACTTCCGCACCGACCGTGGCAACCCGTCGCCGTGCCGCCCGCTTGGCTGAGCAGCGTCGGCCAACGGCCAGGGGTACTTCGAGGCAGCATCGAGAGTCGCCCGGGTGAGGTTCAGCCCGACGCTGTGACCGGCATCGTCGAACGACTTCGGCTCCAGCCGGGTGAGCAACCGGAACGTCTGTGCGTTGCCCTCGAATCCGCCGATCTCGTGCGCTACCTCGTCAAGCGCACGCTCGCCGTTGTGGCCGTACGGCGGGTGGCCGAGGTCATGTGCCAGGCAGGCCGCCTCGACGAGGTCGGGGTCACAGCCCAGCACCCGGGCGGTCTCCCGGCCGATCTGGGCGACCTCAAGGGTGTGGGTGAGCCGGTTGCGGACGAAGTCGTTGCTCTGTGGCCCGACAACCTGGGTCTTGGCGGCAAGGCGCCGCAGCGCAGCGGAGTGGACGATCCGCGCCCGGTCGCGCTCGAACGGCAGCCGACCGGCGCGAGACGGCGCGTCGACGAGCCGCTCGGTGTCGTGCTCGTCGTAGCCGGCGGAAACCTGGTCAGCCACCGGAGGCGTCCGACTCCGCGGCGGGGTCGATCGCCATGGCGTCCCGGTCGGCGAGCCAGCCCTCGGGGACGCTCACCCGGCGCGGCGACCCTTGCCGGCCTCGGGGCAGGCCCAACACGGCGTCCGGATACGGCTCGTCGGGATCCAGGCGCTGCAGCAGCTGGTCGAGCGCAGCCAGCGAGTCGACCAGGCCGAGTGACTGCCGTAGCTCTCCGCCGGCCCGGAACCCCTTGAGGTACCAGGCGATGTGTTTGCGCAGCTCCTTGCAGCCCCGCTCCTCCCCCATCGCCTCGACCAGCAGCTCGGCATGCCGGCGCATCATCGCGGCGACCTCACCGAGCGTCGGCAGCGGCGGCGGCGGCCGTCCGTCGAAGGCCGCGGCCAGGTCGCGGAAGAGCCACGGCCGGCCAAGGCAGCCGCGTCCGATAACGACTCCCTCGCAGCCGGTTTCGGCCATCATCCGCAGCGCGTCGGGCGCCTCCCACACATCACCGTTGCCGAGCACCGGGATGTCGACGTGCCCGACGAGGGCGGCGATCGCCGCCCAGTCGGCGGTGCCGGAGTAGTAGTCGGCCGCGGTGCGGGCATGCAGCCCGATCGCCGCACAGCCGGCGTCCTGTGCGATCCCGCCGGCGTCGAGGTAGGTCAGATGGTCGTCGTCGATGCCCTTTCGGGTCTTCATCGTGACCGGCACCTGGTACGGCGCCGCGGCGGCAACGGTCCGCTGGAGGATCGCCCCCAGGAGCCGGCGCCGCCATGGCAGCACCGCGCCGCCCCCCTTGCGAGTCACCTTGGGCACCGGGCAGCCGAAGTTGAGGTCGACGTGCTGCACGCCGTAGTCGCCGCACAGGATCCGGGTCGCCTCGGCCATCACGGCTGGGTCGACGCCGTACAGCTGCACGGAGCGGACGGTCTCGGCCGGATCGAAGCGCAACATGCTCTGGGTCGTGGCGTCGCGCTCGACGAGTCCCCGGCTCGTGATCATCTCGCAGACGTAGAGACCTGCCCCCTGCTCGCGGCACAGCGTCCGGTAGGCGACGTTCGTGACGCCGGCCATCGGCGCCAACACGACGGGCGGGTCAACGAGGTGCGGCCCCAGCTTCAGCAAGGCGGCAGGCGCTCGGCGAGGTAGTCCGACAGCCGGTCGAGGCCGACCCGGTCCTGTTTCATCGAGTCGCGTTCCCGGACGGTGACCGACTGGTCCTGCGGGGTCTCGAAGTCGACCGTCACGCAGTACGGCGTGCCGATCTCGTCCTGGCGACGGTAGCGCCGGCCGATCGCCCCGGCGTCGTCGAAGTCGATCGTCCAGGACCGGCGCAACCGGGCGGCGAGGTCGCGAGCGACCGGCGACAGGTCGGCGTTGCGCGACAGTGGAAGCACAGCTGCCTTCACCGGTGCGAGTCGGGCGTCGAGCCGCAGCACCGTGCGCCTGTCGACGCCGCCCTTGGTGTTCGGCGCCTCATCCTCGGCGTAGGCGTCGACGAGGAACGCCATCAGGGATCGGGTCAGACCGGCAGCCGGTTCGACGACGTAAGGGAGCCAGCGCTCACCGGTCGCCTGGTCGAAGTACGACATGTCGACACCGGAGAACTCGGTGTGCCGGCCCAAGTCGTAGTCGCCGCGGTTGGCGATGCCCTCGAGCTCACCCCACTCCGAGCCGACGAAGCGGAACCGGTACTCGATGTCGACGGTGCGCTTGGAGTAGTGCGATCGCTTCTCGGCCGGGTGCTCGTAGTGGCGGAGGTTGTCGCTGTCGATGCCCAGATCGACGTACCAGGCAGTCCTGGTGTCAATCCAAGTCTGGTGCCACTCCTCGTCGGTACCCGGCTCGACGAAGAACTCCATCTCCATCATCTCGAACTCGCGCGTGCGGAAGATGAAGTTGCCCGGCGTGATCTCATTGCGGAACGCCTTGCCGGTCTGGGCGATGCCGAACGGCGGCTTGCGGCGGGAGGAGTTCATCACGTTGAGGAAGTTGAGGAAGATGCCCTGCGCGGTCTCGGGGCGCAGGTAGTACAGCCCGGCCTCGTCCTCGACTGCCCCGAGGTACGTCTTCAGCATGCCGTTGAACGGCCGCGGCTCGGTCCAGGCGCCCCTCGTCCCGCAATTGGGACAGGCGATGTCGGTGAGCGGGATCGAGTCGGGGTCGGCGATCCCCTTCTTGCTCGCCTGCGCTTCCTGGAGGTGGTCGGCACGGAAGCGCTTGTGGCAGCTCTGACATTCGGTCAGCGGGTCGGTGAACGCTTCAAGGTGACCCGACGCTTCCCACGTCCGAGTAGGAAGGATGACCGAGGAGTCAAGGCCGACGACGTCATCACGCGACGTCACCATCGCGCGCCACCACTGGCGCTTGACGTTCTCTTTCAGCTCCACGCCGAGTGGGCCGTAGTCCCACGCCGAGCGGGTCCCGCCGTAGATCTCACCGCAGGGGAAGACGAACCCCCGGCGTTTGCACAGGCTGATGACGCTGTCGAGAGTGGACGCGGGCACAAGCTTCTCCATCCGGCTGGCGGTCGACGTGGAGTCCTTCACCCTACCCCGCGACCTAGGCTGGGCGGCATGCCCCAGCACAGCGACGGCAAGACTCGGACCGCCGTCACAGCGCACAGCCGTCCGTCGGTCCAGGTGCTGTCACGGCTGCCAACCTGGCTGCTGCCAGCTGTCGTAGTCGCGCTCGTCCTCGTCGGGCTCTTCGGCTCTGCGGCGGTGGGTGTTCCGGCCCTTGCCCTCGTGGCCGTGTTGGTCGGCTGGCTGGGCTACTTGTCGTGGCCGGCGCTATCGCCGGGAGGCAGGGTGCTCCGCGTCGGGGTGGTCGCCGTGCTGGTGGCAGCGGTTGTCGCAAAGGCTGCTGGCCGGCTCTGAGTCGACCGCGGCGCGGCATTCTGCCGGTGCCGGTGAGCACTGTCGATCAATGCGACGACCAGGTCCGCCGCCTCGGCCGCCGAGCGGTGCTCTCCCTCCCATCGACCCGCGCCCTTGGCGAG
>JAICMS010000037.1 GCA_025929075.1 Propionibacteriales bacterium | reverse complement strand
GAGGTCGCGCTTGATCACCGACTCCAGGAGGTCGCCGGCGGTCGCCACCACCGCGGCGATCAGCCCCAGCACGAGCCCGACCCAGAATGCGGCACCGAAGAACTGCCACACGCACACCGCACCAACCAGCAGGCACAGCACGACCGAACCGGCGAACCCCTCTCGGGACTTCTTCGGGCTGATCCGCGGGGCCAACGGATGCCGCCCGACAAGCACTCCGACCGCGTAGCCACCAACGTCCGAGGCGACCGTGACCGCGAGGAACGTGACCACCATCTCGACCCCGTCGGGCAACCGCAGCAGCAGGGACACGAAGCCAGCCAGGAATGGCACGTAGACAAGACAGAGCACCGCAGCGCCGACATCCGCCACGAAGCCGGTCTGGCCAGCCGCCATCCGCCACAGCGCCGTCAGCACGAACCCGATACCGAGGGAAGCGACCAGTGCCACGGGGCCGGCAAAGTACGGCGACACGACCATGCTCAGGGCCGCGGCGGCCATCGGCAGCACCGGCAGGCGCACCCCACGGGCACGGAGCACCCGGGCCAGCTCGGCGAGGGCGAGCAGGACGATCGCTGCCACGAAGAGGAGGAACAGGGGCTTGTAGAAGACAAGCGAGACGACGGCGACGGCGACGAGGGCAAGGCCGACGCCGATAGCGGCCGGCAGGTTGCGGCCCGCCCGGCCGCTGCCCTTGACCGGCGTGGCGGGCTCGGTGACCACTCGTCAGACCTCGAGTAGTTCGGATTCCTTGTGTTTGAGCAACTCGTCGACGGTGTCGATGTGCTTCTTGGTGAGGCCGTCCAGCCGCTTCTCGGCCGTCGAGACGTCGTCCTCGCTGATCTCGCCATCCTTCTGGGCCCGCTCGAGCCGCTGCTTCGCGTGCCGGCGGATGTTGCGGACCGAGACCCTGCCGTCTTCGGCCTTGGCGCGGGCGAGTTTGATGTACTCCCGCCGCCGTTCCTCGGTCAGCTCCGGCATCGTGACCCGCAGCATGTCTCCGGTGCTCGTGGGGTTGACGCCGAGATCGGAGTCGCGGATGGCCCGCTCGATCGCGGGCAGCGCTTGCCGGTCGTAGGGGTTGATGTTCACAGTGCGCGGCTCGGGATTGGTGAACGACGCCAGCTGCTGGATCGGCGTGGGCGTGCCGTAGTAGTCGGCGGTCATCCGGGAGAACATCGCCGGGTGAGCGCGGCCGGTGCGGATGGCGGCGAAGTCGTCCTTGGCGACCTCGATCGCCTTGTTCATCTTGTCCTCGGTCTCGCGCAGGACCTCTTCAATCACGCCTGGCTCCTTGCCTCGTTCGCTTCGCCGGCGGCCGCTGGTCGCCGTACTGGACGGGGGCTATCCGGCTCCGACGTACGTGCCGATCTTCTCACCCGCGACGATGCGTGCGATCGCGCCGGGTTCGAGCATGCGGAACACGATCATCGGCAACTGGTTCTCCATGCAGAGCGCGAAGGCCGTCGCGTCGGCCACCCGCAGGCCCTGGCGCAGTGCGTCCTCGTAGGTGAGGGCGTCGATCTTGGTGGCCGTGGGGTCGAGCTTGGGGTCGGCTGTGTAGACGCCGTCGACACCGCTCTTGCCGAGCAGCACCACCTCGCACTTGGTCTCCAGGGCCCGCTGAGCAGCAACGGTGTCGGTGGAGAAGAACGGCATGCCGGCGCCCGCGCCGAAGATCACCACGCGGCCCTTCTCCAGGTGCCGGATGGCACGGCGCGGGATGTAGGGCTCGGCCACCTGACCCATCGCGATCGCCGTTTGGACCCTCGTCTCGATACCGATCTTCTCGAGGAAGTCCTGCAGCGCCAGGCAGTTCATGACGATGCCCAGCATGCCCATGTAGTCGGCGCGGGCCCGGTCCATGCCGCGCTGTTGCAGCTCGGCTCCGCGGAAGAAGTTGCCCCCACCCAGCACGATGGCGACCTCGGTGCCGGCGGCACTGACGCCGGCGATCTCACCGGCGATGTCGTGCACGACATCGGGGTCGATGCCGACCTGGCCGCCGCCGAGCACCTGGCCGGACAACTTGAGCAGGACGCGCTTGTAACGAGGTGACTCGGGGATCGGCCCGGCTTGTTCGGTGTTCATCTCCGGCCTCCTCGCGGTATCGGCGTCCACGACCACTCTCTCAGCGCCCGACCTCGAACCTTGCGAACCTCGTCACCGTGATGCCGGCGTCGGCAAGCACGGCCTCAACGCTGCGCTTGCTGTCTTGGACCGAGGGCTGCTCGAGCAGCACCACATCCTTGAAGAAGCCGTTGAGGCGGCCCTCGACGATCTTCGGCATCGCCTGCTCGGGCTTGCCCTCCTCGCGCGCGGTCGCCTCGGCGATCTCCCGCTCCTTCTCCACGAGGTCGGCAGGTACGTCGGCACGCGAGACGTAGTCCGGGCGCATGGCGGCGATCTGCATGGCGACGCCACGCGCTGCCTGCTTGTCCGAGCCCTCGTAGGCAACCAGCACGCCGACGGTCGGCGGCAGGTCACTGGCGCGGCGGTGCAGGTAGGTCACGGTCGTGCCCTCGAACTCCGCCACCTTGGTGAGCTCGAGCTTCTCGCCGATGACGGCCGCCAGGTCGGAGACCGCCTCCTCGACGGTCCGCCCGGTCGGCAGCCGTTGACCGCGCAACTCCTCGACACTGGTCGCGCGCCGCGCCTCGGCGACCGCCGCGATCTGCGCGCCGAGGTTGATGAAGCCCTCGGACTTCGCGACGAAGTCGGTCTCGCAACCGAGCTGGATCATCGCCCCGCCCGCGCTGGCCACCAGGCCGGCCGAGGCGGTGCGCTCCTGGCCGCGCTTGGCGGCCTTGGCGGCACCCTTGACCCGCAGTACCTCGATGGCCTTCTCGAAGTCGCCGTCGGCTTCCTCGAGCGCCTTCTTGGAGTCGAGCATGCCGGCTCCGGTGGCGTCGCGAAGCTTCTTCACGTCGGTGGCTGTGATCGCCATGTCAGTTCGTCCGTCCTTGCTGTTGTCTGTAGTCCGTCGTTGTCTCTGGTGCTGGCCACGGCCTCGTGACCTGTGCCGGCGTCCGGCGCAGGTCAGCCTCCGACAATGCCTGTCGGGCCTTCGGGTCAGCCCTGGTCGGGAGCCGGCTCGATGTCGGCGGGGTTGTCGACATCCGCGACCGAAGCTGTCGTGCGCTCCGCACCCGCGGCGCCCTCTTCGGGTGCCGTGATCACGGTCGGCTCGTCGGCGGCACCGACGGCCTTCTCCACCGCGCCGGCGTCGGCCGGCTGGGTGACGACTGCCTCACTGCCCGTGGCCTCCATCGCGTTGCGGTCGGCCTGGCCCTGCAGGAGCAGCTCCCGCTCCCACTCCGCAAGAGGCTCCTCCGCACCCAGCTCCTCGCCCGGCGCCTCGTCACCACTCTTGACGCCGGCCCTGGCCATCAGCCCCTCGGCGACGGCGTCGGCGACCACGCGGGTGAGCAGGGTGACCGAGCGGATCGCGTCATCGTTGCCGGGGATCGGGTAGTCCACGAGGTCGGGATCGCAGTTGCTGTCGAGGATCGCGACGACGGGGATGCCGAGCTTGCGCGCCTCGTCGACGGCAAGGTGCTCCTTGTTGGTGTCCACGACCCAGATGGCGGCAGGCAGCCTGCCCATGTCGCGGATCCCACCGAGGCTGCGGTCGAGCTTGTCGTGCTCCCGCCGCATGTGGAGCAGCTCCTTCTTGGTGCGTCCTGCGCCGGCGGCGTCGTCGAAGTCGACCTCCTCCAGCTCCTTGAGACGCTGGATGCGCTGGTGCACGGTCTGGAAGTTGGTGAGCATGCCGCCCAGCCACCGCTGGTTGACGTACGGCATGCCGACCCGCCTGGCCTGCTCGGCGATCGGCTCCTGGGCCTGCTTCTTGGTGCCGACGAACAGCACGCTGCCGCCGGACGCGACGGCGTTCTTGATGAACGCGTAGCCACGGTCGATGTAGGCGAGTGACTGCTGTAGATCGATGATGTAGATGCCGTTGCGCTCGGTCATGATGAAGCGCTTCATCTTCGGGTTCCAGCGGCGGGTCTGGTGCCCGAAGTGCACTCCGCTTTCGAGCAGCTGACGCATGGACACGACGGCCATGTGCGTCGTCCTCCTTTGGCGCGCTCGGCGCCAGTGGGCGGCGCCTGCAGGCGCCGCAGTTGCGGTTCGACGTCTCGGCGGGTGCCGAGACCCTGACGACCACGCGTGCACCACCCGAACGTCCGGACGACGGTCCGGTGAACGAGACCTGGGCACACGCCCGCGGCTACCGCGGAAAGTGGGCGTGCGAAGTCGACCCGAGCCTCCGGGTCGCTTCGCCAAGTGTAGACCACCACCGCAGCGCTCCCCTATTCACAAGCAGCCGCGCGACGGCGGCTGCATCCACAGCAGGGAATCCGGCCCTGGCTTCGCGGCGCCACCCGACCGAGGCTGGCCGCATGCGATCCCTGCTGGCCCTCCTCGCTGTGACGTCCGCGGCTCTGCTCGCGGCGGTCGCTGGCACGGCGGCACCGGCAGCCGGTGCGCCGAACGCGCACCGCGACTGGGTCTGGCCGCTCTCGCCGCGTCCTGAGGTCGTGCGGCCGTTCGAGCCTCCCGACTCACCATGGGGCCCGGGCCATCGTGGCGTCGACCTGGCCGGCACCGTCGGCCAGCAGGTGCTGGCCATCGGCGCCGGCACGGTGACGTTCGCGGCCGTTCTCGCTGGTCGCGGTGTCGTGGTCGTCCGCCATGGGGCGCTGCGGTCGACGTACGAGCCGGTGACTGCTCTGGTGCGTCGCGGTCAGCAGGTGGCCAAGGGACAGCCCATCGCATTGCTACAGAAGGTGGGCTCCCACTGCCTGCTCAGGGCCTGCCTGCATCTTGGTGTCCGCCGTGGCGACGAGTACGTCGATCCGCTCACCCTGCTGCCGGGAGGTCCCATCCGGTTGAAGCCGATCGGCGGGCTCAGCACGCAGGGGGCTACCGGCAGTCTCAGCGGCTCGCCGCCTGGCGGCGGGGCATCCAGTCAGACCGGCCACCCGCCGGATCGGCAGGCAGCGCCGGCGCTGCCCGAGGAGGCCGCTTCGAGAGCAGCGTTCAGTCAGCACCCGGCGGGCCAGGTTCGGTCCCACCGGATCGGGCGGGGAGCCAGCGCAGTGGCCATAGTGGCGGGGGCCGGGCTAGGCGGGATCGGGCTGGCCGCAGCAGCACTGCGCCGGCGTCAGGCGCGAGGGTGAGCCTGCCGATAGGCGGCGCGGAGCCGGTCGGTGGACACATGCGTGTAGATCTGGGTGGTCGACAGGGAGGCGTGGCCGAGGATCTCCTGCACCGCGCGGAGGTCGGCGCCGCCCTCGAGCAGATGGGTCGCCGCCGTATGGCGGAGCCCGTGCGGACCGAGGTCGGGCGCGCCGGGTACGTCGGCGAGCCGGGCATGAACGAGTGACCGGACAGACCGCTGATCGAGCCGTCCCCCGCGCACGCCCAGGAACAGAGCCGACCCGCTGCGTGGTGTCGCCAGGCTGGCCCGCGCGTCGAGGATCCAGCGCCGAAGGGCACGGTCTGCTGGGACGCCGTAGGGCACCGTGCGCTGCTTGTTGCCCTTGCCGAGCACGCGCACCGTCCGCCGCTCGCCATCGAGGTCGTCGACGTCGAGGCCGACCAGTTCGGCGACCCGAATGCCGGTCGCGTACAGCAGCTCCAGAATCGCGGCGTCTCGGATGCCGGTCGCTCCGTCGGTGGCCGCGTAGCAGGCCGCCTGGTCGAGGAGCAGGCGCGCCTCATCGGTGTCGAGCACCTCGGGGAGAGTCCGGCGCCCCTTCGGGCGGCCGAGCACTGCAGCAACGTCGGACCCCATCCGACCGGTGTCGTACGCCCAGGCGGTGAAGACGCGCACGGCGCTGGTCCGTCGAGCCAGCGTCGTGCGTGAACGGCCGAGGCTGCGCTGCTTGGCGAGCCAGCTGCGCAGAGTGCGGACGTCGAGCGACTCCAAGTCGGCGGATCCGAGGCGGCGCATGAGGTCGAACAGGTCGGCTAGGTCACCGAGATACGCACGCACCGTGTGCACGCTGAGGCTCCGCTCGAGAGCCAGGTGACGGCCGAAGTCAGCCGCCGCCACATCGAGAGCGTCGGGCTCGGCCGTGCTCGCCGGCCGGACCGGGCTCGTCCATTCCTCGGCCCGGGCGTCAACCATGCGCCCAGTCTTCCAGTTCGAGACTGTCCGGCGGCGCCATGAGGGTGCGGCGTGGCTGCCCCCAGCACGGCGCATCCGGCCGCCGTCAGCCGCGGCCGGTGGCACGCCAGCGGCCGCCGGGCTCACCGCTGACGAGCCCACGGCCCTCGAGGTCGGCCAGCAGCCGCGGAACCACGGCGGCCGCGATCCCGGCCGCCCGGGCGATCGCCTCGGCGCGCGCCGGGGTGGCTCGGGGGACGGCGTCGAGCAGGCGACGGCCGTCGTCGTCGAGATCGTCCCAGGGTCGGGTGTCCCCGCGGCGCTGCGGAGCCGGCGCCTCGCCGATCGGACCGACGAAGTCGACAACCTCGTGGTGGTCGGTCACCAGCATCGTCTCCGGCTGCCTGAGCAGTTCGTGCACCCCAACAGACAACGCGGAGGTGACCGGACCGGGGACGCCCATGACGCCTCGCCCCAGGTCTCGGGCCCATCGAGCGGTGCTGAGGGAGCCGCTGCGAACAGCCGCCTCGACGACGACCGTCCCCTGCGACAGCGCCGCGATCAGCCGGTTGCGGACGAGGAACCTCGACTTGGTCGGCACGCAGCCTGGCGCCGCCTCGCTCACCAGCAGACCCACCCCGGCGATCTCGAGAAGCAGGTCGCTGTTGGCCGCGGGGTAGAGCCGGTCGATCCCACAGGCCAGGACGGCCAGTGTGCGCGCCGGTCCGGTGAGAGCGCCGCGATGCGCGGCGGCATCGATACCGAAGGCACCGCCGGAGATCACCAGATAGCCGGCATCGGAGCAGCCCGCGGAGACGGCGGCCGCTACATGGTCGCCGTAGGCGGTGGATGCGCGTGATCCGACGACGGCAACCGATCGGTCGCAGGCGGCTGCCAGCCGTAGCGGGCCACGCAGCCACAGCCCGAACGGGACGCCGGCCCGCCGGTCGTCGGCGCCGATCAACGCCTCGAGGTCGGAAACCCTGTCGGGCCACTCGGAGTCGCCTGGCATGACGTACCTCGCTCCGATCCGGTCTGCGATCCGGCGATAGGTGTCAGCGTCTGCCTGTGGCAGCCGTTCCGACCAGCCGACCGCCTTGGCAGAGGTGAGCCGACCGGCCCGCAACCGGTCGAGCACCACCTTGGCGGACAGCTGATGAACGAGTCGACAGGCATCGGGGTCGCCAGGCTCGACCACCCGGCTCAGCACCATCCGGGCGTCTCGCTCGAGGCGGTCGGACGTATCGCCGTTCATGCGACTCTGCCCGAGCTGATCGCACGCCCGAGCAGACCGTCACTGCGCAGGGCCAACGCCTCCAGGACGTCGTCGCGCGAGGGCCGGGAGCGGCCACCCAGGTCGGCAACCGTCCATGCCAGGCGACAGACTCGGTCGGCGCCGCGTTGCGTGAGCCGACCGACCGCAACGGCGTCCTCGATGGCGCCAGCGACGTCCGCTGCCAGCGGTGCGTGCCGCCGGAACTCAAAGCCAGGCACGGCCGCGTTGGTGAGCCACGGCATCCCGGCGAATCTCGCCTTCGCCCGGGCTCGAGCGTCGAGCACCCGGTCGGCCACCGCAGCGGTCGTCCCGCTCGGCCCCACGGGATGGCGCATCTCTGCGCGGGATACCGGAAGCACGGTGTGCACGATGTCGATGCGGTCTCGGACCGGTCCGCTGATGCGCTCGCGGTAGCGCCGCTTGGTCGTGGGCGTGCATTCGCACTGTCGCTTGGGAGTGAGGCCGTAGCCACAGGGACACGGGTTGGCGGCGAGGATCAGCTGGAAGCTGGCCGGGAAGCGGGCCGCTCCGTCGGCCCGTCGAATCGAGATCTCGCCGCTCTCCAGCGGCTGTCGCAAGGAGTCGTGGACGGTCGGTCGGAATTCCGGAGCCTCATCCATGAACAGCACTCCGTGGTGCGCCAGGCTGATCGCACCCGGCTTGATGACCTTGCTGCCACCACCGATCACCGACGGGACCGTGTCGGCGTGGTTGGGCGCCTGGAAGGGCGGCCGGGTCAGTCGCGGATCGGTGCGAGCCAGCAGGCCGGCGATCGAGTGGATCGTCGTGACCTCGATGGACTGCGACAGCTCCAGGTCGGGCAGGAGGCCGGGAAAGCGCTCGGCCAGCATCGTCTTGCCGGCCCCCGGAGGGCCTTGGAGGAACAAGTGGTGGCCGCCCGCAGCAGCCACCTCGACGCACCAGCGCGCCTGCCCTTGGCCGCGCACGTCGGCCAGGTCGGCCATGGCGTCCCGGCAGCGCCGTCCTGCCTCCGGCGGCTCCACGTCCAGCAGCGGGACCAACCCCAGCTCCTCCGGAGGGTCCTCTCCGCGCAGCACGGCGACGCACTCGGCGAGCGAGGCGACGCCCGTCACTTCGAGGCCGTCGACAAGTCTGGCTTCCGCGACGTTCGGGGTCGGCACCACAACCCTCCCCAGCCCCGCCCGGAAGGCGGCGAGGACGGCGGGCAGGACGCCGGGCACCCCGTGGAGGCGACCGTCCAGTCCGAGCTCGCCGATGACGGCCGTGGAGCCGAGCGCTGACTGCGGTATGCCGCCCTGGGCTGCCACGAGCGAGAGCGCGATCGCGAGGTCGTAGTGGGACCCGACTTTCGGGATGTCCGCGGGGTACATCGCGACGGTGATCTTGAGGTCGGGCCACCGCTGCTTGCTGTTGATCAATGCCGCCCGACAGCGGTCCTTCGCCTCGGCCACGCAGGTGTCCGGCAGACCCGTAAGAGCCCAGCCGGGGACGCCATGGCTGACGTCGGCCTGCACCGACACGATCCGCCCGAGGACTCCGTCGAGCGCGACCGAGTAGGTCATGCCCGTCGACACCTCAGGCCAGCCCGGGGAAGTGGGCGATCACCGGGGCACCCCTGACCGCTGTGCTGACAGTCACCACATCGACGCGGAGGCTGGAGTAGCGAGCGCCGTGTTCGACGGCCCAGCGCCGACCGAGCCGATGCAGCCGGGCGGCCTTCTCCGGCGTGATCGCCTCCAGTGGCGTGCCGTACCTGTCGCTGCTCCTGGTCTTCACCTCACAGACGACCAGGTCGCGCCCGTCCTCGGCGACGATGTCGATCTCGCCGTCCGCACAACGCCAGTTCCGGTCGACGATGCGCAGGTCGTGCTCGGCGAGATACCGGGCGGCCAGTCGCTCGCCGTAGTCGCCGAGAGCCTTGCGTTGGGCGTGTGTCGCCGCCATCGGACCACCTCCACGGCAAGGGTCGTCGAATCGGCGCGCGCGGCGAGCGGTCGGCTGCCCTGCTGTGGACGCACCGGCGGCGCCGGCAGGACTGTGGATGCGTCGAGGAAACCGAGGTGGGTGCGGCGATCTCTATTCCTTGGGCGGCGGCTCGAAGTCCGACTTCGCCAGCTCCTCGATGTTGACATCGCGGAACGTGACGACCTTGACGTTCTTCGCGAACCGGGCCGGCCGGTACATGTCCCACACCCAGGCGTCGGACATGCTGACCTCGAAGTAGGCGTCGCCGGCTTCGGTGCGCACCTTGAGGTCGACGGCGTTGCATAGATAGAACCGCCGGTCGGTCTCGACGACGTACTTGAAGATTCCGACGACATCCCGGTACTCGCGATAGAGATGGAGCTCCATCTCGGTCTCGTACTTCTCGAGCTCCTCAGCGCTCATCGGACGCCTCTCTCGTTGTCGCCGGACAAGGTGGTGACGGCGGAGCCGGCACAGGCTGCGTCTAGGGCCGGCCACTCGTCGTACTGGTCGAACATCTGCACGTCATCATCGAGGCCATCTTCGCGGTCGTCATCGAGCCAGTCGTCGGCACCGGCCTCGACGCGCCGCACGTTGATGAACCTGCGTCGGTGCTCGGGGCACGGGCCGTGTGCACGCAGCGCCCGCTGGTGTTCCTTGGTGACGTAGCCCTTGTGGACAGCGAAGTCGTACTGCGGGAACACCTCGTGCAGATCCTGCATGATCTTGTCCCGGGTCACCTTGGCGACGATGGAGGCCGCCGCGATGCAGCCGCAGACCCGGTCGCCCTTCCAGACGGCGAGCCCCGGGACGCCGAGCCCATCGACCGGGAAGCCGTCGGTCAGGACGTAGCGGGGGCGCGTCTCGAGTCGGGCCAGCGCCCGGCGCAGCGCAGCGACGTTCGAGACGTGCATCCCCAGCCGGTCGCACTCGGTCGAAGGGACGACGACCACAGTCCAGGCCAGGGCGCGCCGGACGATCTTGGCGTAGCACCGCTCCCGCGCCTTCGCCGTGAGCAGCTTGGAGTCGGCGATGCCGGGGATTCCGTCGGCCGCTCCGGACGGGAGCACGACAGCTGCCGCTACCAGCGGCCCGGCGCAGGCACCGCGGCCGGCTTCGTCGACTCCGGCGACGGGCTCGAGCCCCGCGCGACGCAGCGCTCGCTCGTACCCGAACAAGCCGGCGTCGCGGCGAATGGTGGTGCCACGGGGCAATGGACTCATCGGCGGCCGGATCAGTTGTCGGGTCGGAACGACTTGACGATGCCTACTGCCGGAGGCTTGCCCCCCGGCGGAACTCCATCGTATGCGCTGGGGATGTGGAGGATGTGGACGTGGTTGAGCGGCCAGACGACCGCGACGGCGCGGCCGGTGACGAGGCTCTCCGAGACGAACGCGCCCTGGGCGGGCAGGTGGCGCGACGAGTCGCCGGAGACGTAGCGGTGGTCGCCCAGCACGAAGATGTGAGCCTCGGGCACCACTACGTCGAAGGAGTAGTTGTCGGCGCGGCTGTCGCCTTGGAACAAGAAGCCCGACTCGTTGACCGGATGGCCGTTGATGACCAAGCGGCCAGCTGGGTTGCAGCAGACCACATGATCGCCGGGCAGCCCCACGACCCGCTTCACGAGGTGGTCGTGCCCGGTCTGCGGCAGCACGCCGATGAACTCCAGCGCCGACTGGACCGGGCCGGGCGGCGAGGTCTGTTCGGTGGGCAGGATCCAGTGACCGGGATCCTCGAAGACCACAACCTCACCGCGCTGGATGCCACCGATGCGGCTGACCAGGATGCGGTCCTGTAGCTGGATGGCCGGCAGCATCGACCCGCTCGGGACGTAGAAGGCCTGTACGACGAACGCGCGCAGCAGCGCGGACGCGGCAAGGGCGATCACGACGATGAGCGCGATCTCCCGGGCCGCCAGGAGGGCGCGCCGCCCAGGCGAGGCTGGTTCCTCGGTCGACCCGGGGTCGTCAGGCGCCTCGCTTGGCACCTCGTCACTCACCCGCGCCGGCGCTTGCGGGTGGGACACCTGCGGTAGAGCGCGGGCGCGAACAGCAGCGCCGCGCCCATCGGCATCGTGTCCTGGACCACCCCGACGGCCTTGTTGAGCGCTGGGTTGTCGAAGGTATGCGGCCGGCTGAAGAACTGCCAGCGGCTCGGCGGCCAGACGATCACGAAGACCTTCCCGACGACGTCATCGACGGGAACGAAACCGCCGCCGGGATCACCCATATGCGCCCGAGAGTCGGCCGAGCGGTCGCGATTGTCGCCGAGCACCCAGAGATCGTTCGGCGGTACGACGACGTTCCAAATGCCGACGCATGCCTGCGACGCCAAGGTGACATAGCTGTGCTCGTGGAGGACGACGCCGTTGACGGTGACCTTGCCGTCCTTGCAGGCGACGTCGTCACCGCCAACCCCCACCACCCGCTTCACAAGGTGCCCGCCGGAGGGGTAGAGCCCGATATCGGCCAACGCCTTGGTGACCGGGTTACTCGGCGTCGTACCGTCCTCCTCGCCGAGCCAGTTGTCGGGGTCGTCGAAGACGACGATGTCGCCGCGGTGCACGTTGCCGAACCAGTACGACACCTTCTCAACGAGGATCCGGTCGTTGATCTGCAGCGTGTTCTCCATCGAACCCGAGGGGATGAAGAAGGCCTGCACGAAGAAGGTCTTGATGATCAGCGCGAGGATCAACGCGGTCCCGACCAGGATCAGCGTCTCTTTCCACAACGGCGCGCGGCGCGCCGGCTTGCCACGTCCGAGCCTGGACCGACCCCAGAACCCCGGCCACCTCCGGCCGCCATCGCCGGTGCCTGCGCCGGCCGCGTCAGCGGGCTGCTCCTCCGGTGGGATCCCGACAGTGTCGGCCGTGGCCTGGTCCCGCTGCTGCGTGCTGTCGTCGACCAATCCCGGGGCGGTCGCAGGGTGCGGGTCTGCGGACATCGAGGAGGCCGCTACGGCGCCGGCTTCGGTGCCTGCGTCGTCGTACTCGCGCGCTCCGGAGTCGCCACCGGAAGCGGATGTCACGTGGCGCAGCCTAGCTGCGGGGCCCTAGCGGGAACTGGGAGCCTCACGCTTTTCTTTGATCTTGGCGGCCTTGCCACGCAGGTTGCGCAGGTAGTAGAGCTTCGCGCGGCGGACGTCGCCACGGGTCGCGACCTCGATCTTGTCGATGATCGGCGTATGCAACGGGAAGGTCCGCTCGACACCGACGCCGAAGCTCACTTTGCGGACGGTGAAGGTCCGGCCGATGCCCGCCCCCTGGATCCGGATGCAGACCCCTTGGAAGAGCTGGATCCGTGACCGGTTGCCCTCAACGACCTTGACGTGCACCTTCAGGGTGTCGCCGGGCCGGAAGTCCGGGATGTCGTCGCGGGCGGCGTCTTGCCCCACGGTTTCGATCGTGTTCGCCATGCCGGGTCGCTTCCTCGTCGGTGCCACAGGTCACCCACGTGTTGTCAGTGCGTTGCGTTCGGGTGGGAGCCCGCTCCGCTCTCACGACACCGCTTGGGTGCGTGGTTCCCCTGTGGCAGAACCCGGCGAGAGGTGGGACACCAACCGGCAAGTTTGCCACAGCCCCGCCGCGCGACGAAATCGCCAGGGTGCGGGCAGCAGCGTCAGAGGAGGTCGGGGCGATGGACAGCCGTACGGCGACGTGCCTGCTCCCGGCGCCACTGCGCCACGTTGGCATGGTGCCCGGACAAGAGCACGTCGGGGACGGCGAGCCCCCGCCAGACCGGCGGCTTGGTGTAGACGGGGTACTCCACCAGGCCGCTCCACTCACCCGGCGCGTGCGACTCCTCCACGAGCGACTCGGGGTTCCCGACCACCCCGGGCAGCAACCGGGCGACCGCCTCGATGATCGCCATCACCGCGACCTCTCCCCCGCTGAGCACGTAGTCGCCGATGCTGATCTCCTCGACCGGTAACCGCTCGGCGTAGTGATCGGCAACCCGCTGGTCGATCCCCTCGTAGCGGCCGCACGCGAACACCAGCCACGGCTCATCGGCGAGCCGCTGGGCGGTGGGCTGGTCGAAGCGTCGTCCCGCTGGCGTCGGCACCACCAGTCGAGCCGATGGCAACCCCGCTGCGCTGCCCCGCTCGAGCACGGCATCGAGTGCCTCCCCCCAGGGCTCCGGCTTCATCACCATGCCCGGGCCGCCGCCGTACGGCGTGTCGTCGACCGTCCGGTGCCGGTCGTGGGTCCACTGCCGCAGGTCATGCACGGCCAGGTCGACGAGGCCGTCGGCCTGCGCCCGGCCGAGCAGCGACAGCTTCAGGCCGGCGAGGTAGTCGGGGAAGACCGAGACGACGTCGATGCGCATCGGCGCTCAACCCTCGCTGGACTGGTCGACCACCACGAGCCGGCGCGCTGCCAAGTCGACGGTGGGGACCAACTCGCGGACGAAGGGGACCAGCCGCTCGGTCGTGCCGCTAGTGGAGTCAGCAACGACAAGCAGGTCCTGGGAGGGCAGGTGCAGCACCTCGACAACGGTGCCGATCCGCTCACCACTCTGCAGCGCCACGTCGAGCCCGAGCAGCTGGTGGTCGTAGAACTCCTCTTCGTCGTCGGGCCGCTCGTCTGCCGGAACCTCCAGCGTCAGCTCGACTCCGCTCAGGGCCGCTGCCTGGTTGCGGTCGGCAACCCCGACGAAGCGGGCCACCAGGCGTCGCCCGTGCCAGCGGGTGGACTCCAGCTCCAGCCGCCCTCGCACGGTCTCGAACACGGTGCCGGCAGCGAACCGCCGCTCCGGCTCGTCGGTCCGTACGTCGACGAACACAGCGCCGGCCACTCCGTGGGGGCGACCGATGCGACCCACGACGACCTCCACGGTGGAGCCGGCGGTCACCGTGTCGGGGCCTCGTGCAGCAGACCGAGCGCCAGCCCTAACGGGTTGGCCAGCTCCTCGGCGTAGGCCACGGTCAGGTGTTCCTGGTCGCGGTAGACGACAGTCGCGCCGACGACCGCCGGGCAGACCCGCCGCGCGCAGAACCACCGGGTGGGGTCGATGAAGCCGGCGTGGGCGGCACCGGCTGCCTCCCGCGTCAGCCGTCGTACCGCGAGGTAGCTCCCGGGCAGCTTGGCCGCACAGTCAGCCAGCGTCGTGTTGCGCGACGACAGGCACTGCGCGGGAGCGCGGGTCAGACCCGGCACGTCGCCCACCACGACGACGCGGCCAGACATGGGACGGAGATCCTCCAGGGTCGACCTCAGCCCGGCCGTCGCCAGCTTGGCGCGGGCGAAGGTGGCCGTCACCCGTTGGCCATCCGCACCCACGAGGACCGGCGGCACGTCGTCGGTGACGATGGTCAGGGCCGGGTGGATGAGCCGGATCTGGTCGAGGGCCCACGAGCGCCACTGGACACAGCCGGTGAACGGCCCGTTGGCCATGACCGGCGTCACCCGTGCCGCCGTACAGCCGGGCTTGACCAGGTAGTAGGCGGCCAGTCCGGCACGACTGGCGACGGACTGGACGGCGGGTATCCACGCCCGGGCGTGGGAGTCGCCGAAGAGCACGATCGCCTGCCGACCGCCGGCGGCACCGCGTTGGCACAGGCGCAGCGCGTCGAACTCGTAGTTGCAGTCGCCTACTCCGGCGATGTTGGAGTGCAGATCGAGGAGGTCGGGGGTCAGCTGACCCGGCACGGCCTGGTGTCGCTCCGCTGCGCGCGCTGAGGCGCGCACCATGGCGACGGTGTTGTCGTCGGCCACCGATAGATCGGCCGGCTTGCCGACCGGCTCTGCCGGCGCAGAGCGCAGAGTGATCGGCGGTGCGCTCGCTGCGCTCGCGACCTCGTGCTGCACCACAGCGTTCGCGGCGACGGCGCACACCAGCGAGAGTCCGACGGCGGCGGGATAGAGGAGGAAGCCCGACCGGACCCGCAGCCGCAGCCGCCGCGACCTGCGGAACGGGTTCTCGACGAACCGGTACGACGCCGCAGAGACCGCCAGCGCGCAGCCGAGGAGGAGCAGGTTGTCGACCGTCGAGAGGTCGCGGCCGATGTAAGCCGCCGGAACCAGCAGGAACGGCCAGTGCCAGAGGTAGAAGGAGTAGGACCAGTCACCGACCGCCTGCATCGGGCCGCGGTCGAGGAGCAGCCCGGGGCCGAACCGCAGCTGCTCGCCGGTCAGCATCAGGAGCGCCGCACCGCCCACCGGCAGACAGGCAGCCGAGCCGGGGAACTCCGTCGTCGGCCCGAACGTGACGACGGCCACCACGATCAGCGCAAGCCCGCTCCATGCCAGGACTGCGCGCAGCGCACCCGGCCAGCGCGAGACCCACGGCAGCACCACCGCGGCCGTCGCGCCCGCCGCCAGCTCCCAGACCCGGGCCGGCGTCGAGAAGTAGGCTCCGGTGGGGTCGCGGTGGGTGAGCGTGATCGACCCCCACAGCGACACGCCGCCGACCACAGTGAGCACGCCGAGAAGCCAGCCGACAGGAAGCGACGACGTACGGCGATGCCGGGCCGCCTTATGTCGTCGGCGCACCAGCCACACGATGCACAGCACGAGCAACAACAGCAGCGGCCAGACGAGGTAGAACTGCTCTTCCACCGACAGCGACCAGTAGTGCTGCAACGGCGATGGCGGATCGTCGGCGGAGAAGTAGTCGGTGCCGATCCTGCCGAAGTGGACGTTGGCCACGAACAACGCCGCCCAGATCGAGTCGCGGATCACCGACGCCGCCTGCACGAAGCTGAGGAAGAAGGCGGTGGCCAACGTCGTGACGACCAGCACCAACGTGGCCGCCGGCAGGATCCGCCGGGCTCGGCGGGCGTAGAAGCCGAGCAGCGACAAGCCGCCGGTGCGGGCGACCTCCACCAACAACAGCTGGGTGATCAGGAAGCCGGAGATCACGAAGAACACGTCGACCCCGACGAAGCCACCACCCAGGCCGGGCACTCCCGCGTGCTCCAGTGCCACAGCGAGGACGGCTACCGCGCGCAGGCCCTGGATGTCGGGCCGAAACCGGGTGCGTGACGATGTCGACGCCGGCGACCCCACTGGCTGGGTCGCGCGGTGCCGGCTGCTGCTCACTGGCCTCCCCTGACCTCGATCACCCTCGACCTGCCGGTGAGGAACGCCCTGTCTAGCGCCGCCTGTCGACGTCGATGAAGTCGATTCTGACGTCCGGATCTTCGCCAAGCGCGCGAAGCACCGTGCGCAACGATGTCGCCGTACGACCCGACCGCCCGATCACCCGGCCGAGGTCATCGGGGTTGACCCGGACCTCGTAGGTCTGGCGGCTGGAGAACCGGCCGTTTCCACGCTGGCGCCGGATGGTCACCCGCACGTCGTCCGGGTGGTCGACGATGCCCCGAACGAGGTGGTCGAGCGCCTCGACGAGCATCGTCAGCTCTCCTGATCCTCGGCTTTGTCGGCCGAGGCGGCGTTCTGCTGCGACTCCGCGTCAGCCGAGCCGGTCTCAGCCGACTCCGTCTCAGCGGACTCCGTCTCAGCCGACTCGGTCTCAGCGGACCCCGTCTCAGCCGACTCGGTCTCAGCGGACCCCGTCTCAGCGGACTCCGTCTCAGCGGATTCACTCTCAGCGGATTCACTCTCAGCGGAACCGGCCTCAGCCGGCTCGGCGGCTGCCGGCTTCTCGGCCGCCGGTTGTGCGCGCTTGGTGGCTCGCCGGGGCGTCACCGCCTCCTCCGCAGGCTCGCCGTGGGAGTCCTTGAGCGCCTCATTGAACAGCGCCGCCTTGTCACGCCGCGGCTCCGCGACAAGCATCGGCGCCGGGGCGGGCTCGCCATGGAACTTCTGCCAGTCGCCGGTGACCCGGAGGATCGCGGTGACCGGCTCCGTCGGCTGCGCGCCGACGCCGAGCCAGTACTGGACCCGGTCGGAGTCGACCTCAATGAAGCTCGGGTCTTGTTTGGGGTGGTACTTGCCGATCTCCTCGATCACCCGACCATCACGCTTGGTGCGCGAGTCGGCGACGACGATGCGGTAGTACGGCGCACGGATCTTGCCCATGCGCTTCAGCCTGATCTTGACGGCCACGGGTGTGGAATCTCCTCAGATGACGATACGGATGTGGCTGTCCGGCGAGTGGGGAGACGCGGTCCGGCCACGCAGGACCCGAGCCAGTCGGATGAGAGGGTCCGTCACAACTCGAGGTCGGCCCACATTGTGCCAGATCACCCCCATCCACCTCCAACTCCCGCCCGGTCACCCAGGTGTTTCCCCCGTTTACGGGGCGCCTGCCCCGTAAACGGGGGAAACCTGCACCGGAAAGGGGGTGCTTGCCCCGGAGAGTTCTCCCAGCGTCAGGGACCGACCCCCCGGCCGCGCAGCACGATCAGTCGGGGCCGGCGCAGCTCGTCGAGGTTGGCGAGGGGGTCGTCGTCGTACACGACGAAGTCGGCCCGATCCCCCTCGGCGAGGAACGCCGGTCGCCCCAACCACTCCCGGGCCCGCCAGGAAGCGGCACCCAGCGCATACTCTGCGGGCATCCCGTAGCTGGCCATCTCGGCGACCTCTTCGGCGATCAGCCCGTGCGGCAGGACCCCGCCCGCGTCGGTGCCGGCGAAGATCGGCACCCCCGCCTCGTAGGCGCTCATGATCGTCTCCACCCGCCTGGCATGCAGCGCCCGCATGTGCTTGGCGTACGACGGGAAGCGGGCCTCTCCGGCGGCGGCGTACGACGGGAAGTTGTCGAGCTGCTTGGCCGTCGGCACCAGCGCGACGCCGCGAGCCGCCATCGTCTCGACCAGGTCGGCAGACAGCCCCGTGCCGTGCTCGAGACAGTCGATACCCGCTGCGAGCAGGTCGGGAAGCGCTTCCTCGCCGAACACATGGGCGGTGACCCGGGCACCGTGTGCGTGAGCGACGCGCATCGCCTGGTCGAGCGACTCCCGTGGCCAGCAGGGCGACAGATCTCCGACGTCGCGGTCGATCCAGTCCCCAACCAGCTTGACCCAGCCGTCGCCGCGATCAGCCTCTTGGGCGACGTACGTCGGTAGCAGGTCCGGCTCGATCTCGTGGGCGAAGTTGCGGAGGTAGCGCCGTGGCCGGGCCAGATGACGACCGGCCCGGATGATCTCCGGCAGGTCCGCCCGGTCGTCGATCCATCGGGTGTCGGTCGCCGACCCCGCGTCCCGGACCAGCAGCGCGCCGGCGTCGCGGTCGGTGGTGGCCTGCTCCTCGCATGTGGCGGCGTCGATGGGGCCGTTCTCGTCCAGGCCGATGTGGCAATGGGCGTCGACAAGCCCCGGCACGATCCACCCCTGCGCGGCTGTGTCCGCATCGGCGACCGGCTCGTAGGTGATGCGGTCCCCGACGACGTACAGGTCGCGGTGCTCCCGAGAGGGCAACAACACCCCGGAGACTCTCAGCACCCCCGCGACTCCCAGCGCCGCCCCACTCCGCTCCTCACCCACGGCCCGGACGCTACCGCGCCACCCCTCTCCGCCGAGACGGCGCCAACGCACTGGTGTCGCCGGCGAGTCGGTGCAGTCGTGACGTCTCGACAGCCAGCAGCCTGGCCGACAGCCGGAAACTGCCGAGGTCGGCACCGTATGGTTGCTCCGTGGCAAACAGCTCGAAGCCCCGTGGGTCGGCCGCGTCCACCCGTGAATCCCGCCGGCAGCGGGCCGAACAAGCCCGCAAGGCGCAGGAGGCCAAGCGGCGGCGCACGACGATGATCGTCGCCGGCATCGCGCTCGCTGTCGTCGTCATCATCGTGGTGGTCGTCGTGGTGGTGCTCACCCAGACAGGCGGCTCGAACCCGGCCCAACAGATCGTCCCGGCCGGAGTCAGCGGCAAGACCACCGTCCAGCAGACCCCCAAGCGGGTGCCGAACAACAGCGGCATCCCCGGCGTCTTGGCGTGGGACACCCAAGGCTGGCCGGGCAACGGCAATTCG
>JAICMS010000173.1 GCA_025929075.1 Propionibacteriales bacterium | reverse complement strand
TCAGCAGTGACATGCCGCGCTCGCGGGTGTCGCCGTACCGGAAGTAGGTCAGGTAGAGCGCACACCTCCGGCGCAGGTCGAACGTCTCGACATAGTGCTGCGCGACCTGGTCGCCAGGCGTGACCCGCAGCCAGTCGACGAAGCGGCCGAAGGCGGCCCGGCTCTCCCGCGGCGAGACGGTGGACACGACCGCGGCCAGGTCGTCGAGAGCGGCGAAGAGCGCCTGGGTCGGATACTGCAGCAGCACCGAGGCGAGCTTGAAGGGACTGACCGCCGCGGTGCTGTCGTAGCCGGCGCTCGCCGCCCCAGCCTCGGCGCCCGCCCTCGTTGACGCGGCTGCCGCTGTCGCCCTCATGCCGGGTCCTCACCGGGGAAGAGGTGCGGTGTCGGCCCCGACCCGTTCCAGCCGAACAGGTTGAAGTGCTCGCGGCCGTCGTCCCCGCGGAACGTCTGCGTCGACCCGGAGTCGCCGTGCGGCGCAGTGCCAGCGTGGAAGTCCTCGACTCCCCACGGCCCGTGCCCGCCCATCCCGGGTCCGCCCTCGCCGTCGAGGCTGCAGAAGAGCTGCTCGTGCTGCAAGGCCAGCCGCCCGGCGTCCTCGGCGTGCGCCTTGGGGATGACGTAGCGGTCCTCGTACTTCGCGATCGCCAACAGCCGGTAGAGGTCGTCGAGCTCGTCGAGGTCGCTGTCGACGGTGGCGGCCAGCTTCTCGTTCGGCTCGAAGCCGAGCTGTCCGGCCCGCTGCACCGACCGGATCGTCGCCAGCTTGCGCAGCACCCGGCGCACCGGCTCGGGGTCGCCGGCGGTGAAGAGGTTCGCGAGGTACTCGATCGGGATCCGCAGCGCGTCGATCGTCGCGAAGACCGAGTCGGGATCGAGGTCGTCGTAGCCGGCAGCGCTCACCACATCTGCGACCGGCGACAGCGGCGGGATGTACCAGACCATCGGCAGCGTCCGGTACTCCGGGTGCAGCGGCAGCGCGACCCGATGCCGTACGGCGAGCTGATAGACCGGTGACCGGCGGGCAGCGTCCAGCCAGTCGGCCGAGATGCCCTGCGCGGCCGCCTCCCGCTGGACCTCAGGGTCGTCGGGGTCGAGGAAGACCGACAGCTGCGCCTCGTAGAGGTCGTGCGGGTCAGGCGTCGCAGCGGCGTCGAGGACCCGGTCGGCGTCGTACAGGAACAGTCCGAGGTAGCGGAGCCGACCCACGCAGGTCTCGGAGCAGATCGTCGGTTGCCCGGACTCGATCCGCGGGTAGCACAGCGTGCACTTCTCCGCCTTGCCGGTGCGGTGGTTGAAGTAGACCTTCTTGTAGGGACAGCCCGACACGCAGAACCGCCAGCCGCGGCAGCGGTCCTGGTCGACGAGCACGATCCCGTCCTCGACCCGCTTGTACATCGCCCCGGACGGGCACGATGCGACGCAGCTCGGGTTGAGGCAGTGCTCGCAGATCCGCGGCAGGTAGAACATGAACACCTGCTCGAAGTCCATCCGGACCTTCTCCTGCAGGTTGGCCAGGTTGGGGTCGGTCATGCCGTAGCGGGTGGAGCCGGCGAGGTCGTCGTCCCAGTTGCTGCCCCACTGCATGTCCATGTCCCGGCCGGTCAGCGCGGAGATCGAGTGGGCGCTGGGGTTCGCGGTGCCGAGCGGCGCGTCGATGACGTGCTGGTAGTTGTAGGTCCACGGGTCGCCGTAGTCGTCGATCGTCGGCAGGTTGGGGTTGTAGAAGATCGACAGCAGCCGCTTGAGCCGGCTGCCGGACTTCAGCTGCAGCCGGCCCTTGCCGTCGAGGGTCCAGCCGCCCTTCCAGTGCTCCTGGTCCTCATACCGCTTGGGATAGCCGATGCCCGGCTTGGTCTCGACGTTGTTGAAGTAGACGTACTCCAGACCGGGCCGGTTGGTCCAGACCTGCTTGCAGGTGACCGTGCAGGTGTGGCAGCCGATGCACTTGTCGAGGTTCATCACCATCGCGACCTGTGCTCTGATGCGCATCAGTACTCCACCTGCTGGGAGCGGCGGCGGATCACGGTGATCTCGTCGCGCTGGTTGCCGGTCGGCCCGTAGTAGTTGAACCCCCACGACAGCTGGGCGTAGCCGCCGACCATGTGCGTCGGCTTGATGACGAGCCGGGTCAGCGAGTTGTCGCCGCCGCCGTGCCAGCCGGAGATCTCCGACTTCGGCACCATGACATGGCGGTCCTTGGCGTGGTACATGAAGACGGTGCCCTTCGGCATCCGGTGCGTGACCACGGCCCGGCAGGCGACGACGCCGTTGCGGTTGAAGGCCTCGATCCAGTCGTTGTCGCGTACGCCGACAACTTCCGCGTCAGCGGGGCTCATCCAGATGACCGGCCCGCCGCGGAACAGTCGCAGCATGTGCAGGTTGTCCTGGTACTCGGAGTGGATCGACCACTTGGAGTGCGGGGTCAGGTAGCGCACGGTGACCTCGGGCCGACCGTCGGCTGAGAGTCCCTGCGGCCTGTAGAGCCGGGCGTAGTCGAGCGGCGGGTGGAAGGTGGGCAGCCCGTCGCCGTACTCGGCGACCCAATCGTGGTCGAGGAAGAAGTGCATCCGGCCGGTCAGCGTGTGCCAGGGCTTCTTGCGCTCGACGTTGACGACGAACGGCGAGTAGCGCCGGCCGCCGGACTCGCTGCCCGACCACTCCGGTGACGTGATCACCGGCCGCGGCTGCACCTGAGTGTCGGGGAAGGTGATCCGGTCGCCGGCGCGTTCCTCGGCAAGGTCGGCGAGCTGCATGCCGGTGCGTTCCTCGAGTGCGCGCCAGCCCTGCACGGCCACCTCGCCGTTGCAGGTGCCGGACAGCGCCAGGATCGCCTCGGCCATCTGGACGTCGCGGGTCAGCGCGGGTCGGCCGGCCGCGACTCCGTGCCGGATCGTGCCGTTGGCCCGGCGCAGGTAGTCCAGCGCCTTGGTCGGCACGATGTCGACGCCCTTCACCGACGTGCCAAGAGTGTCGAGGAGCGGGCCGACCGCGGCCATCTTGGCAGCCACCGCGCCGTAGTCGCGCTCGACGGCGATCAGCTTGGGCATCGTCACGCCGGGCTCCGGCTCGCACTCACCGGCAGCCCAGTCGCGGGTGCGTCCGCCCGGCTGTGCCATCTCGTCGACGCTGTCGTGCATCAGCGGCGCAGCCACCACGTCGGTGCGGACGCCGAGGTGGGTCGCGGCCAGCTCGGAGAACTTCTCGCCGATCAGCCGGAAGGTGTCGAAGTCGGTGCGGGTCTCCCACGGTGGCGCGATCGCCGGGTTGAACGAGTGCACGAAGGGGTGCATGTCGGTGGTGGAGATGTCGTGCTTCTCATACCAAGTAGCAGCCGGAAGGACGATGTCGGAGTAGGTGCAGGTGCTGGTCATCCGGAAGTCGACGGTGGTGACGAGGTCGAGCTTCGCCCTCGGTGCGAGCTCACGCCAGCGCACCTGCTGAGGTCGGCGCTCGGGCGGTGACTCCTCGGCCCGCACGGCGTCGTCGACGCCGAGCAGGTGTCGCATGAAGTACTCCATGCCCTTGCCCGACGAGCCGAGCAGGTTGGCCCGCCACACCGTCATCACCCGGGGGAAGTTGATCGGGTCGTCGGGGTCCTCGCCGGCGAAGTGCAGCCGCCCGGCCTTGAGCTCGTGGACGACGTGGTCGGCGACCGACTTGCCTGCGGTGCGGGCCTCGTCGGCGAGATCGAGCGGGTTGCGGTCGAAGGCCGGGTGGGTCGGCGTCCAGCCCATCCGGGACGCCTCCGCGAGGCAGTCGACGAACGCCTTGCCGCGGAACCGCCCGGTGCCTAAGGGGCTGGCCAGCTCTTGTGCCCCGAACGTGTCGTAGCGCCACTGGTCGGTGTGCAGGTAGAAGTACGACGTGCCGGTCATGTGCCGTGGTGGCCGCTGCCAGTCGAGGCCGAAGGCGATGTTCTGGAAGCCGGTGAGCGGGCGGACCTTCTCCTGGCCGACGTAGTGCGCCCAGCCGCCGCCGTTCACGCCCTGGCAGCCGCACAGCATGATC
>JAICMS010000097.1 GCA_025929075.1 Propionibacteriales bacterium | reverse complement strand
GCCCCGGCTCAGCGGGTGCTGCTGGGCAGCGACGGACACGGCGCCCCGGAGACCCACTGGTTCGGTTGCCTGACGCTGCGCGATGCCTGGACACAGGTCGAGCAGCGGCTGGGTGCTGCGGGCGTCACCGAAGACTGGCTGACGCGCACCCGGGACGCGCTCTTCGAGGACAACGCGCGGGCGGTCTACCGCCTGGGCTGAACCCACGCCCCCTTCATTGCCGACCGACCACTCCTGACGGCCCGCATGTGGACGAAAGACGTCCGGACTCGGGCGACGGTGGGTGTTCGGTCGGGGGAGGGTCAGGTGACGGTGGCCTGGCGGAGAGTCCGGCGCCGCACCCGGTCGAGGTCGACCGGGAACCCGAGTCCCACCGAGGTCGGCACGGCGACCGTGCCGTCCGGAGCGACGTCGTACGTCGGGTCGACCAGGTCTGACTCGAACAGCACAGCGGCTGGCGACATGTCCGCCGGATCGGTGAAGCCTGGCAGCGCGGCGACGGCCAGGTTCGCTGCGCGGCCGATGCCGGACTCCATCATCCCGCCACACCACAATGAGATCCCGCGTGAGCGGCAGAGCGCGGCGATCTGCCGGGAGGCGCTGATACCGCCGACGCGCGCCGGCTTCAGGTTCACGTTGCGGCAGGCGTCGAGATCCAACGCGTGCCGCACATCGTCGACGGACCGCAGCGACTCGTCGAGACAGACCGACGTGGCGATCAGGCGCTGGAGCTCGGCATGGTCGAGCAGCTCGTCCCACCCCAACGGCTGTTCGATGCAGGCAAGGTCGAACTCGTCGAGCCCGGCCAGCTGCCCGGTGTCGCTGAGTGAGTAGGCGGCGTTGGCGTCGACCTGCAGCATGACGTCGGGACCGACCAACTGGCGGACGGCGGCCACCACGTCGACGTCCCAGCCCGGCCGGATCTTCAGCTTGATCCGCCGGAAGCCTTGCTCGAGGCGGCAGGTGACCTCGTCGAACGTCTCGTCGATGCTCGCCTTGATGCCGATGCTCTCCCCGACGGGGATCGCTGTCGCCGTACCGCCGAGCAGGTCGCGGAGTGCGACGCCCTCCACCGCTGCTGCCAGGCACCAGAAGGCGGCCTCCACGCCGGCCCGCGCGAACGGGTTGCCGCGGATGCGAAGCAGACGCTCGGCGACCTGCTCGGGGTGGAGGCTGGCACCATCGAGCGCGAGCGGGAGCGCGAAGTCGCGGATGATCGAGAAGGCGGTCTCGGTGGTCTCCGGCAGATAGAACGGGTGGTCGAGCGCCGGGGCCTCTCCCCATCCCTCGTTGCCGGCGGCGTCGACCAGGTGGACGAGGACGGTGTTGCGGGTTGCGGTCACGCCGAAGCCAGTGACGAACGGTTCGAGCAACGGCAGCGACACGAGCAACACCTCCGCCTTGACCACGGGCGGTCGCTCGCTGCTGCCGTCCGGCGAGTCTGGCTGGGTGACGTCCACGAGCGTCACGTCAGGCCACGGGGCCGTCGGCGTCGCTGAGGAAAACCGCGGTGCCGGTGGGCAGCAGGCTGCGGTTGGTGCTCTCGGGGTAGACCAGGCGGAAGACCGAGTCGTCGTCGGAGTGCAGACCTGTCGACACCACCTGGGCCGAGCCGAGCTCGAACTGCCACATCGCGTTCGCGGGGTTGTGGGTGTAGAAGGCGAGCCGGCCCTGGCGGTCGAGATAACCGAGGTTGACCTTGCCCGCGAAGGTGTCATCGACCTCTCGCAGGGCGTCGGCCACCGGGACGCCGGCGTCGAGCCGGTCGCTGAAGAAGCACCAGCCGACCTCGCTGTCGGCGCCGCCGAGGAGCCGGTCGTCGTACTGGAGGCGCAGCGACTCGGCGCGGTCGAAGAATCCGTTGTGGCAGAAGGCGACCTCGCCCTCGCGGCCGAATGGCTGGGTGTCGGCGTAGGCGATTGTCGACAGCTTGTTGGGCCGGCGCAGGTGCACCAGCCAGCGCGTCGACGCCAGCTCGAGGAGATCCCGGCGGCCGCTGACCTCGTCGGCGTAGCGGCCGAGCCCGCGCTCGACGGAGACCTTGCCGCTGGCGTCGAGGTACGCGACGCCCCAGCCGAAGCCGCCGAGGCCGAACGCCTCCAGCGTCGACACCCAGACGTGGATGTCGGCGAGGCGGTGGGGCTCCTGGAAGGCCACCCCGACGATCTCGCACATGTCAGCGACTCCTTGGCCTACTCGGTTCGGTTGTGAGGTGATCGGCAGGTATAGCGATGCGGTCATCTGGTGTGGGCCGGTTTCCGCCGTACAATCGCGACCGTCCTCGCTGTCGGCCATCGTAGGCGGGGAGCGCCGGAGTCGACAACCAGACGGCGGCGGGACGGACCGCTGGCACACTGGCCTCGTGGTCAGGCGAGGAGCCGGTGGTCTGCGCAGCCGGGTGGCATCGCGGCAGTGAGCGAGATCCGACCGGGCAAGGCCGTCGGCCTCGGTGTCGTCGCCCTGGTGCTGATGGTGGTCATGGTGATGCTCGGCCTCTGGCAGCTCAACGTGTACGGCGCCCGGCGGCACGCCGACAGCGCCGCCACGCTCACTCGGCCAGTGGTCCCGCTTGACTCGGTGCTCCGACCGGATGAAGCGTTCTCGTCGGAGGCGGCGAGCCGGCCGGTCGAGGCGACCGGCCATTACCTGGCAGCCGAACAGCTCTATGTGCGCAGGCTCCCTGGGGTCGGCGCCCGCTTGGCCGTCGTGACGCCGCTGCTCACGTCCAACGGCTCGGCGATCCTGGTCGTCAGAGGTGGGCGTGATTCGCCCGGGTCGACACCGCCGTCGGGGCTGGTGCATGTGGTCGGCGTGCTAGAGCCGTCCGACGGCTCCGGCGCTGGGCTAAGCGCCGGTCGGGTGTCGGCCGGGCTCGACGTGGCCAGCCTGATCAACGAGATGCCGCACGACCTGTACGGCGGCTACCTGATGCTCCGGTCGAGCGAGCCGCCCAGCGGGGTCGGGCTGACCCCGGCGCGGCCACCCCTTCCCTCGGCGTCGGCATGGACCGGGTTGCGGAACCTGGCCTATGGCCTGCAGTGGTGGGTCTTCGCGGCGTTCGTCGCCTTCATGTGGTGGCGAATGGTGCGTGAGCCGCCGGAGTCGGAAGGCGACGACGACGGCTCGGTTGGGCAGCGGTCGACGGCGAACGACAAGGCCGTCGAGCCGCTGCGGTAGCCGGGCCTCCAGCGGTGGGCGGCGAATCTGTTGGGGTAGCGTCGAACGGGTGAGAGGGGCCCTGATCCGCTACCGCGTGATGGCGAACATCATCGGCGTCTTCCTGATCGTGCTCATTTGCATCGGGGTGCCCCTGAAGTACCTGGCGACGCCGGGCGGCGGGCTGCAGGGGATCGGAAACGACATCACGATCGTGGTCGGCACCGCCCACGGGTTCCTCTACATGATCTTCCTGGTGATCGCCGCGGACCTGGCCCGGCGGGCGCGGTTCCCGCTGTTGTTTGCCGCACTGACGTTGCTGCTGGGCACGATCCCTTTCCTCAGCTTCCTCGGTGAGCACAACGCCACCAAGCGGGTGCGCGGCCAGATGGCGGTCGCTCAGGCCGCTGCCGCCGACAGCCCGACCCCTGCCGGCTGAGCGGAGCCGGCACAGTGCCGGTCGGCAGAGCGGGTCGTCAGCCCAACCCGCCTGGCCGACCGGGCCGAGGCGGGCTAGGACTTCTTCTTGCGGCTGCCCGACTTCGTCCCGCCCTTGCCGTCGGACTCGGCCCCGTCTTCCGGGGTCGGGGGGTCGATTGGGGTCGTGTTCGACGGCGGTGCTTCCCCGCTCGCCGTACTGGCGGAGTCTTCGGCGGCACCCGGCAGCGGCGGAGCCTCGATCACGGGTTCGTCGCTCGAAACGTGGCTACCCTCGTCGACCCCGACCTCGACAACGTTGGGCTCGGCGGCGCTGACCGCGCTTCGGGTCGTGCCGAGGCTGGCGGCATGCCGTGCGGCCGCACCCTCGTCGGTGGCCATCGACTCGTCGAGCTCGCCGCCCCCGACGTCGCGGGCAGCGTCGGTCGGTGGGGCCGGAGCTACTGGCGACGGTGGCCGGTGTGCCCCGCCGGCCGCAGCCGTGTCGCGGCCCATCGTCCAAGCCGGGTCGCTGTCACGACCGATGAACTTCTTGTAGGCGACCGCGGCGAGACCGGCGAGGCCGAGTAGGACAAGCAGGGCGTTGCGCAGCTTGTGGCTCGGCTTCGGCTCCTCGACGAGTCCCATGCGGATGGCCGCACGCTGGCTCTGCAGCCGCCCTTCGGCGGCGGCCTTCTGGGCCAGCCGGGTCCCGTGGTAGCGGCCCTGCTCCAGCGCCTGGGATGCCACCGGAGCGACCTTGTCGCGGGCGTCCTCGAGCACCGGCGAGACCCGCTTCTTGGCGTCGTCCAGCGCCGGACCGACCTTCTTGCGAGCATCGTCAAGGGCGGGGCCGACCTTCTTCCTGGCGTCATCGAGCGCTGGACCGACCTTCGTCCGTACGTCGTCCAGGGCCGGTCCCACCCTCTTGCGGGCGTCGTCGAGTGCCGGCCCGAGTCGGTCGCGGGCGTCGGTGGCCATCTCAGTGACCACCGGAACGAGCCTGTCGCGCGTGTCGGCGAGCGCTGACCCCAATAGATCGGCAGCCGATTCTGCGGCCGGGAGCACGGCGTAGCGGGCCTCGGCTCCAGCGGCCTTGACCTTGTACTTGGCTTTCTTGAGGGCCACGGCTACTCCTTCGTCGGCTGTCGGTCCCACCCGCCTCTAGCCTTACCCATTGCCTTCTGATTCACCAGCGGGGGTGCCTGGAGGCAGTGGCGGAGCGACGAGAGGACGCCGGGTCGGCGGGGCAGTTTGTCGCTGCATGCGAGGATGGGAGCCCACGCGCCGACACCGAGGAGAAGGGTCACCGAACGTGAGCGACGACCTGAGAGCCACCATCAAGACCAATCGGGGCGACGTCGTCGTACAACTGTTCCCCAACCACGCGCCGAAGACGGTCCAGAACTTCGTCGACCTCGCAGAAGGCGGCAAGGAGTGGACCGATCCGACCACTGGGGCCGCCTCGAGCGAGCCGTTCTACGACGGACTTGTCTTCCACCGGGTCATCGCGGGTTTCATGATCCAGGGCGGTTGCCCGCGCGGCGACGGCACGGGCGGGCCGGGCTATCAGTTCAAGGACGAGTTCCATCCTGAGCTGAGCTTCGACCGGCCCTACCTGCTGGCGATGGCGAACTCCGGGCCGAACACCAACGGGTCGCAGTTCTTCATCACCGTCGGCCCGACGCCGCACCTCAACCGCCGGCACACGATTTTCGGCGAGGTTGCCGACCAGGACAGCCGGTCGGTGGTGGACGCCATTGCCTCGACCGCGACCGACCGGGCTGATCGTCCGGTCGAGCCCGTCGTCATCGAGTCCGTCGAGATCGTCCAGCCGTAGCCTGCCGGTCGAGCAGCGGTGAGTAACTACCCGCCGGGGTCTCCTCCTGGCGCTCCTCCCGGTCCGCCGACCGGGACGGTTCCGCACTGCTACCGGCACCCCGGGCGCGAGACCTACATCCGCTGCCAGCGCTGCGGGCGGCCGATCTGTCCTGACTGCATGCGGCAGGCCTCTGTCGGCTTCCAGTGCCCGGAGTGCGTCCGTGAGGGGAAGGCGTCGTCCCGGCCGGCGCGTACGGCGTTCGGAGGGCGGCTGACCTACGAACGCGCGGCGGCAACCATCGCGCTGATAGCGATCAACATCGTCGTGTTCGTCCTCGCGCGCGCCACCGGTGGGCTGACCGGCAGTGTCGGCCGGGCGATGGTGGAGTTGCCCGATTCGGCGTTCTATGCCCCGCGACTCGGCCTGCACGGGATCGCCCAGGGCGCGTACTGGGAGCTGATCAGCTCGACGTTCTTGCACTTCGAGTTCTTGCACATCGCGCTGAACATGCTGGGGCTCTGGATCTTCGGCGGCTTCTTGGAGTCCCAGCTCGGCCGTTGGCGGTTCGTCGGGGTCTACCTGGTGACCGGCTTCATCGGTTCGGTCGGGGTCTATCTGGTCGCCGATCCCGCGAGCGTCTCGTACGGCGCATCGGGGTCCGTCTTCGGACTGTTCGGTGCCGCCTTCGTCCTCATCCTCAGGCGCCGGGGCGACATCACCTACCTGGTGGTGCTGCTGGTGCTCAACCTGGTCGTCTCGTTCACCGTCCCGAACATCGCCTGGCAGGCCCACGTCGGCGGGCTCCTCTCCGGAGCGCTGATCGGCGCTGTCTACAGCTATGCGCCCAGACAGCAGCGCACCGCTGCGAGCGTCGGCATCTTGGTGGCGGTGGTGTTCGTCGGGATCGTCGTGACCGCCCTGCGCACTGCCGCGCTCGCCTCCTAGCCTCCTCGCCTCGCCACTCCCCCGGCCAAGGTGGCCGATCCCGGCAAGTTCGGCTGCTTGTGGCCGATGCATGCCGCAATTCTGTTCGATCTGGTGTCGGGATCGGCCACTTTCGGGGCTTGTCCACATTGGGGAAAACTGCTGTGGAGAACTACAGCGCTGTAACTCCAGCGGCGGGATTGTGGCCGATCGTTACGACGTACGGCCAGTATTTACTACCGGGATCGGCCACTCCCCGCCATCCGAGCCGGGATCGGCCACCTTCGCCGGGCGAGGCGGCTACTCCCAGCGGGTGGAGAGAACGAAACCGAAGGCGATCAGCACCATGCCGATCAGCAGGTTCCAGTTGCCCAGCTGGTCCATGTACTTGAGGTTGGGCGCGAGGTAGTACACGACGATCCAAGCCAAGCCGATCAGCCAGCAGGCGACCATCGCCGGCGCGACCCATCGACGGCTGCCGAACCGGACGGACTTGCGGCTGGCGGTCGGCGGGGTGTACTCCGCCTTTTTGCGCTGGCGAGACTCAGGCACGGGTGACTCCAACTAGCAAGGTTTGTCTGGCTGTCGTGTCGGGTTGCCCCGAATGCGCCACTAGCCTAGCCGGTGAGCCCGCCGCTGGGCGATCTCTGCCGTAGCCGGCCCAGTTCGACGACCGTCTGCTGCCCGAAGGAGGATGGCCGTGCCCCACCAGCAGCCGTCCAGCCGGCAGCCCTCCGGCCGGCAGCCCTCCGACCCGCCGACGGCAGCACGCCGATCACCCGGCTGGCGAGTCGCAGTCCCCGTCGCGGTCGCCGCCGCGGGCCTGCTGGCCGCCACCAGCGCGGTGAACGCCCACGGCACCGACCTCCGGCCGGACGGCAGCGTCAGCCTCATCCAGATCGTCAGTGCCCAGCGCGCCAGGGTGGAGGCGCTGCGCGGCCAGGCGCATCGACTCCAGGACGAGATCGACGCACTCTCACGCGGTGTGTCGGGCCACCGCTCCAGTGGCCTTCAGACCCGCATCGACCGGCTGGCCGCCCCGGCCGGGCTCCAGGCGCTCACCGGTCCGGCACTGGTCGTGACGCTGAACGACGCCCCCCGCGGCGAACCGGTGCCGAAGGGCGTCGATCCCAACCTCCTCGTCGTGCACCAACAAGACATCCAGGCAGTCGTCAACGCCATGTGGGCCGGCGGCGCCGAAGGCATCAGCATCCAGGGTCAACGCATCGTCAGCACGACCGGCATCAAGTGCGTGGGCAACACGGTCGTGCTGCAGGGCGTGCCTTACGCGCCGCCGTACCGGATAGTCGCCGTTGGCAATGCTTCGGCGATGTACGACGCGCTGCTGGCCTCGCCCGAGGTGCAGGCCTACCGCGATTACGTCGTGCCGCCGTACAACCTCCGCTGGTCCCTGGAGTCGCGTAGCCAGCTCACGGTGCCGGCGTACTCGGGACCGCTGACGCTGGACTACGCCCAGCCGCTCGGCTGACCGGGGCTGCTGGTTGGTGCACGCCGATCCACCCAACTGGGCGCGGCAGGTACCCGCACTCCGGGGCCAAGCTTCCCCCGTCGTCATCGCTTTTCCGCTGACTACGGGGGACGTCGCGCGGCGGGCGCCGCCGCGCGACTCAGCCGCCGCCGTGGGCGTGCTCGTGACCGCCACCCCCGCCACCGCCGGAAGTGGTGGACTGGGTGGTCGTTGGGGGTGTGGTGGGCGGAGTCGTCGGCGGGGTGGTGGGCGGGGTGGTGGGGGGTGTGGTCGGGGGCGTGGTGGGCGGAGTCGTCGGCGGGGTGGTCGTCGGGCCCGGCCCCAGCGAGACGAAGATCGTCACGTAGCTGCCGTACGGCCGGCGGGTGTCGCCCTTCGGATCCTGGTCGGTCACCGTGCCCTTCGGCGCGGTCGACTCCACCATCGACGGGATCACCTTGAAGTGGGCCTGCTGCAATGTCCGGGTCGCCGCCTGTTGGGTGGCGCCGACCACCGAAGGCACCAACCGGTAGCCCGTGGAGTACCAGATCGTGACGGTCTTGCCGACCTGGAGGGTCGCGCCACCCTTCGGGTTCTGGTTGGTGACCTGCCCACGACGCTCGGTGCTCGTCGGGTCGGGGCGAGCCACAACGCGGAAGTGGCGTTGCTGCAGGTCGGCGGTCGCCTGTTGGACGGTCTCGCCGGTCACCGTGGGCACGATGTTGGTTTGATGGCCGGCCGACACGATGACGTTGACCGGGGACCCCTTGTCGGCCCGGTGTGGGAACGCCGGGTCCTGCCGCATGATGTGACCCTTCGGCACCGTTGTGCTGAAGCCCGGCTTCTGCGAGCCGAGCACCAGCCCGGCCGTCCGCAGCTTGGCCTGCGCCTGCGGCACGGTGAGCCCGAACAACCGCGGTACGTCGACCTGCTTGACGGTGTCGGAGGATAAGACCTTTGGCAGCACGACAGCGAGAACGACGATGATCACGGCGGCCACCACGGCCAGCAGCGCCCACAACCAGCGGCGGCGCCGGTCCCGCCTGTCGTCGTACGGCGACATCGTCGACGTGACAGCGGCTGCACCGGGCTCCGGGTCGGTCGCCGGAAGGAACGGCTCGGTCTGCAGCGTCATCGCCCCCGCTACGGCGGGCGCCAGCACGGGCTTGCCCTCCAGCGCACGCTCGATGTCGGTGCGCATGTCCCCGGCGCTCTGGTAGCGGTCCTCGACCCGTTTGGCCAGCGCCTTCAACGTGATCGCGTCGATCTCCGGCCTGATCTCGGGGTCGAACACCGATGGCGCCGACGGCTCCTCGCGCACATGCTGGTAGGCGACCGAGACCGGCGAGTCGCCGACGAACGGCGGGCGCCCTGTCAGCAGCTCGAAGAGCAAACAGCCGCAGGAGTAGAGGTCACTGCGCGCGTCGACCTGCTCTCCGCGTGCCTGCTCGGGCGAGAG
>JAICMS010000190.1 GCA_025929075.1 Propionibacteriales bacterium | reverse complement strand
GCTAGTGGTCCGTCTTTGAAATGGCGCGATAACGGACGGCGTGTCGAGACCTGTCTGTGAAATAACGTGGGATCATATGGTCATGCCTGTGATGACTGCTCCGGCCTTAACGTTGACGGCGCCGCAGCGCACGGCGCTCAAGCAGATGGCCGGGTCCTCGTCGTTGCCGCACCGCCAGGTCGTTCAGGCCAAGGCGTTGCTGTGGGCCGGCGAAGGACTCGCGAACCAGGAGATCGCCCGGCGTTGTCAGGTCAGCCCCGACGCGGTCCGGCGGTGGCGGACTCGCTTCGCCGAACAGGGCGTCGACGGTGTCGGGAAGGTCGCCAAGGGGCGGGGGCGCAAGTCCCCGCTGACCGAGGGCACGGTCGCCGAGATCGTCCGGGTGACCTGCCAGGAGAAGCCGACCGACGGCGGCACGCATTGGACGACCCGGTCGCTGGCCAAACGCTTCGGCCTGGGCAAGGACACCATCGCCAAGGTCTGGGCCGACCACAACCTCAAGCCGTGGAAGGTCGACGGCTTCAAGATCTCCAACGACCCGGACTTCGAGGCGAAACTCGTCGACGTCGTCGGGCTGTATCTCGATCCGCCCAAGCGGGCGGTGGTGTTCAGCTTCGATGAGAAGACCCAATGCCAGGCGATGGACCGCACCCAGCCGAGCCTGCCGATGGTCCCGGGCCGGGCCGGCACAATGACCCACGACTACAAGCGGCACGGGACCACCGACCTGTTCGCGGCGATGAACGTGACCACCGGCGAGGTCCTCACACACTGCCAGAAGGGCCACACCGCCAAGGACGTCCTGCGCTTCTTCAAGCAGATCGACGCGGCCGTCCCGCGCGGCCTGTCCGTGCACGTCGTGCTGGACAACCTCTCCGCGCACAAGGCCCCGGAGATCCAAAAGTGGCTCGCACACAAGGACCGCCGCCGCTGGCACCTGCACTTCACCCCGACGTCGAGCTCGTGGACCAACCTGGTCGAACGCTGGTTCAAAGAACTCACCGACCGCATGCTGCGCCGCGGCGTCTTCACCAGCGTGGCGCAACTCGAAACGGCCATCCGGGACTGGGCCGCGCACTGGAACACCGACCCCCAGCCCTTCATCTGGAAAGCCACCGCCGAAGACATCATCGCCAAGGTCCAACGAGGCCGAGCAGCCTTAACCCGCCAGATCAATACGACGACGGACCACTAGGCAGGCACCCCGGATGCGTGTTGCTCGGTCAGGCCGGCCCGGCGGAGGAACGCTTCCTCGTCCTCGGCGAGGCCGGACAGGAAGACCGCAAGACCCTCCTCGCGGCCGCGCCGTAGCAGCCAGGACAGCAGGGTCGGGCCGGCCGAGTCGGCGAAGCCGCACCCGTGCAGGTCGACGAGGATCTCGCCGGGTCGGGCGGCCAGCACGTTGGTGAACGTCGCGCGGAGGGCGGGAACGTCATGGCCTCCGAGCACGCCACTGATCCGGATCACGGCGCGCCCCCCGTGGCCGAAATGGATGCGTGCTTCGACTGCCATCACGCCACCCCCTTTCGCACCCGGATCGAATCGCTGCCACCCGGGGCGCGGTAGGGCCGAAGGTCCGTATTACGGCGCCGCAGACGCGATGCTGCTCACATCGTCTCGGCGAAGCTGACCTCCCCCTCGCCGCGCAGGACGTTCTTGAGGAGCTTGCCGGAGGCGTTGCGGGGCAGCTTGTCGCGCCGCAGGTCGACGTAGGCCGGCACCTTGAAGTCGGCCAGGGTCTCGGCCACCCAGCGCTGCACCTCGTCGGGAGCGATGTCCTCGCCCTCGGCCACCTCGACGACCGCCTTGACCTCCTCGCCGAGGGTGGGATGAGGTACGCCGATCACTGCGGCGTCGGCGATCGCGGGGTGCTCGACGAGACGGTTCTCGATTTCGACGCAGTACACGTTCTCGCCGCCACGGATGATCATGTCCTTGGCGCGGTCGGTGATGTAGAGGAACCCGTCGGCGTCGACGTAGCCGATGTCGCCGGTGCGCAGCCACCCGCCGGGCGTGATGGTCTCGGCAGTGGCGTCGGGGCGGTTCCAGTAGCCCGGCATGACGATCGGGCCGCGGATCCAGACCTCGCCCTTCTGCCCGGTCGGCCGTTCGGCGTCCTGCTCGTCGACGATCCGGATGTCGACGACCGGCATCGGCCGGCCGACGGACTCCGGCCGGGTGTCCATGTCCGCGCCGGAGTTGACGGTCGCCACCGAGCTCGACTCGGTGAGGCCGTAGGCGTTGCCGAGCGAGCGCACGTTGGGAAAGGTCTCGCGCACGCGACGCTGCATCTCGCTCGCCGTGGGCGAGCCGCCGTAGCTGACGGTCTGCACCGTCGAGAGGTCGTAGTCGTGCCGCGCCGGGTGCTCGACGACCCGCCAGACCATCGTCGGCACGCTCGCCCACGTGGTGACCTGCTCGTCCTGGATGAGCCGCATCGCCTTCTCCGGCTCGAACTTGCCGACCGGGATGACGAGCTTGATGCCGGCCATCATGCCGACGACGAGTCCGGAGTGGCAGCCGCTGACGTGGAACAGCGGGCTGGTCAGAAGGGAGGCCGGGGGCAGCCCGGCGGCGGTGGCCGTCGGGTCGGCGCCGGTGCGCAGCGACAGCGACAGGGCGAAGTACATGGTGTGCTGCAGGTTGGCGATCATCGAGCGGTGGGTGCTCACCGCACCTTTGGGGCGGCCGGTCGTGCCGCTGGTGTAGAAGATGACCGCCGGGTCGTCCTCGTCGATCTTCGCGGCGGGCAGCGGGTCGGCAGGCGACGTGAGCAGCTCCTCGAAGCGGTGCACCCGCGGGTCGCCGTCGAGCCCGACGTCGCCCGGGTCGCAGTCGATGAGGAACACCTGCTCGAGGTCGGGCAGCTCGTCGAGCTGGTCGACGATGCGAGCGATGCGGCCCTTGTCGGCGACGAGGATGCGCGATCCGCTGTCGCGCAGGCCGTAGAGGATCTCGTCGGCCTTCCACCACCCGTTGAGCCCGACGAGGATCGCGCCCATGTCGACGACGCCCCAGAAGGCCAGGCACCATTCGGGATTGTTGGCGCTGAGCACGGCGACCCGGTCACCCTGCTCGATGCCGAAGCTCTCGGCCAGCACGTTGCTGACGGAGTTGGCCGCACGCAGGAACTGGCCCGTCGACCAGCGCCGGTCGCCGTAGACGAGGAAGGTGTCGGTCTCGCCGCGCGCCTGCGCCAGCGCCGCGACCTCACGCAGCGACGTGAAGCGCTGCTTGAACACCTTCATCCGGTTGCCGAGGACCTCCTCCTCGGCGATCTCGAACGGCGCGCCGGGGCCGGCGAGCATCGCGTGCGCATCCTGCACCGATATCCGAGTG
>JAICMS010000032.1 GCA_025929075.1 Propionibacteriales bacterium | reverse complement strand
AGAAGACCAGCGAGCCGGGGGACACACCGAGGCCGAGAACGGTCAGGTCTGCGTTGCAGGGATGGCCGGTCGTGCCGACATACCCACAGGCCGACTTCTCGGCGACACTGATCAGGTACGGCGCGAAGAGCACCGTGCCGACCGTGGTCGCATAGGCGGAGTTCGCCCAGTCGTAGAAGTACCAGGCGCGCTGCTCCGAGCCGGCTGAGGTCATCGCCATTGCGACCGGCCGATCAGGACGTCTTTGAGCAGGTCGATCCGGTCGCTGATGATGCCGTCCACTCCGAGGTCCAGCAGCCGGCCCATCTCGGCCGGGTCGTCGACCGTCCACACATGCACGTGCTTGCCCAGCCGGTGCGCCGCGGCCACGAACCGGCGGTTCACCACCTCGATCCCGCGGTGCCGCACCGGCACCTGGACGGCGGGGGAGGAGCGACCCAGCACCAGCCGGCGCAGGGCGTGCACCGGCACGAAGCGCAGTCCGGCCACGCCGACGGTGCCCATTGCAGTCGCCACCTGGGGGCCGAGCAGCCGGCGCAGCTCGGAGAGTCGGCGCGGGGAGAACGATGCGACGCACACGCGGTCCGTCGCATCGTGGTCAGCGATCGCCTGCGCGAGCGGACGGACGGCCAGCTGCGACTTGCAGTCGATGTTGATACGGGTGTCGGGGAAGGCTGTGAGCAGCTCGGCCAGCCGAGGGATCGGCTCCCGGCCGCCGATCCTGGCGTCCCGCACCTCGTCGTACCGCAGCCGCGCGACCGCACCGCTGCCGTCGGTGACCCGGTCCAGCGTCGTGTCGTGGAAGGCGAGCAGCGTCCCGTCGGCGGTGGCGTGCACGTCGGTCTCCAGGTAGCGGTAGCCCAGATCGACGGCAGCCTGGAAGGCGACCATCGAGTTCTCGAGCCCGATGTTCGTCCCGGTCAGCGCGCCGCCCCGATGGGCGAAGGCGAGCGGGAGGCCGTCGTTGGCGAAGAACGGGTAGTCCGCCGGCCCGCTGCGCCTGCTCATGGCCAGCAGTATGGCCCGCTACCGTGGGGCGCATGGCCGCGATGAACTGTCCGCAGTGCGAGTCGGAGATGGTCGTCAGAGATCACGGCGGTGCCAGCACGCTGCAATGCCCGCGATGCCAGGGCCTGTTCCTGCGTGGCAGTGACAGAGGGTTGCTTGCCGAGCTGGAGAACGAGTGGCACCTGTCCTCGGGGCCGACGACCCAGCCGATTCCGCGGATCTCCGCCGACATGTCGGCGCCGGCGCCGACCACACACCAACTCGAGGCGCGGTCGTTCCTCGACGAGCTGTTCGGCTAGTCGCGGGACGCTACGAGAGCCGGTGCGCGGCGCGGACCGGAACGCTCTCGAATCCGCGTAGTAGGAGCATTGGGCGCCGGACCGGTGGGCCGGCGAGCTCGAGTGCGGGGTAGCTGCGGGTCAGCTCTTCGATGGCGATCCGGCCCTCCAGCCGGGCCAGCGCGGAGCCGAGGCAGTGGTGGATGCCGAGCGAGAAGGACAGGTGTCGGCCAGGGTCGGGACGGTCGATCAGGAACTCGTCCGGCCGCTCGAAGACTCCCGGGTCGCGGTTGGCGCCTCCGATGAGGACGATGACCGGCAGGCCTGCCGGGATCACGGTGCCGGCGACCTCGACGTCTTCGGTGGCGATCCGAGAGGTCAGCTGCACCGGGCTGTCGTAGCGGAGCATCTCCTCGACGGCCGCCGGCACCAGGGCCGGATCGTGGTGAAGCCGCTCCCAGCTGTCCGGTTGGCCCAGCAGGGCGACCGTGCCGTTGCCGATCAGGTTCACGGTGGTCTCGAATCCGGCGACGAGCAGGAGAAGGGCCATGCTGACCACCTCATCGGAGCTCAGCCGGTCGCCCTCCTGCTCGGCGGCGATCAGCGCCGACAAGATGCTGCCGTCGGGGTTGGCCCGGCGCTTGTCCACCAGGTCCTTGAGGTAGCCGGTCAGTGCCACCTCCGCCGCCCGGGTCTCTGCCTGCGCAGCCGCGGCGGTCTGGGGATCCAGGTTGGCTGCCACTTCGTGGCCCCAGATTCGGAACTGGGTTTGGTCCTCGGCCGGGACGCCGAGCAGGTGGCAGATGACGGCGATCGGCAGCGGGAAGGCCAGCGCGTCGATGACGTCGAAGCACGCCGCACCGTCGGTGTCGGCCAGCAGCCGCTGCGCAAGGTCGCGGATCCACGGCTCGAGCTCGGCGACGGCGCGCGGGGTGAACGCGCTGGTGACCAGGCGCCGCAGCCGGGTGTGGTCGGGCGGGTCCATCGTCAGCAGGTCGGCGGCCGGCAGCTCCGCGCGGGGGTCGCCAGGCTCGTAAGCGCGGGGTAGGTAACCCTGCTGGTGCACAGGCGAACTGCTCATCCGCCGGTCACGGAGGATGCTCGTCACGGTCGCATGGTCGGCGGTGATGTAGACGCCGAGCGGGCTGCGCACCAGGCCGCGCTCCCGTACCTGCGCGTACAGCGGGTAGGGGTCGTCCCTGGTGGCCGGCGCCATCAGCTTGGCGACCGGGTCGCCGCGCCACTGGTAGAACCGGAGCACCGCCGGCTCGACGACGCGGTTCTTCACGTTCTGTCGCAGGCCCATTGCGCTGTCCTTCACCTCGGCGATGGCTTTTTGGATACCGCTGGTATCTGAATTAGGACGGTACTCCGTATACCGATGGTATGTCAATGTGGCACCATCAAGGCATGGCCAGGGTGAGCAGAGCGGAATCCAAGGAGCGGACGCGGCAGCGGCTGCTGAGTGAGGCGCAGCGACTGTTCCGCGAGCAGGGGTACGCCACAACGTCTCTGGAGCAGATCGCGGAGGCGGCGGAGGTGACCAAGGGCGCGATCTACGGTCACTTCGCCAGCAAAGAGGACCTCATGCTGACCGCGATAGAAGCGAACCCCACTCCGGACTACTCGACCACCCTCAACGACGAGTCGCGACCCCTGCGCGAGCGACTGGCGGAGTTCGGCCGCACCCTCGCCGAGGACGCCCCGGGGGACACCGAAGAACTGGCGATGTACCTGGAGTTCTTCGCGGCGCTCCTGCGCGCTCCCGACGCATTGGAGCGCTACAGCAACGATCGTGAGCGCCGGCTGCAGGAGCTGGCCGCCGCAGACGGTGCCGACAGTGACGATCTCGCCCCCGGGGTGACGTCCGTCCAGAGCTGGGTGATCGGGCAGGCGCTGCTGGTGGGCCTGCAGGTCGAGCGGCGACTTTCGCCCCACCTGGCGACGGCTGAGGTCTTCGAGCGGGCCTTCGGCCTGCTGGCCGCGCTCTACCGCGAGGAGTAGCGGTCAGATGTGGCGGAAGGTCTCGATGCCGGCGCCGAGGGCGTTGAGGCGCTCGGCGAGGTCTTGATAGCCGCGGTTGATGACGTAGACATTGCGCAGCACCGAGGTGCCGCGAGCAGCCATCATCGCCAGCAGGATCACCACTGCGGGACGCAGCGCCGGCGGGCACATCAGCTCGGCCGCCGACCACCGGGTCGGACCCTCGACGAGCACCCGGTGGGGGTCGAGCAGCGTCACCGACGCGCCGAGCTTGTTGAGCTCGGTGAGGTAGATCGCGCGGTTCTCGTAGACCCAGTCGTGGATCATCGTCTGCCCGTCGGCCACGGCCGCGATCACCGCGAAGAACGGCAGATTGTCGATGTTGAGGCCGGGGAACGGCATCGGGTGGATCTTGTCGCGCGGCGCGCGAAGCGTCGACTGCTTGGTTGTGATGTCGACGAGCCGGGTGTGCCCGTTGTCGGCGAGATACTCCTCGCCCCTCTCGTACTTGAAGCCCATCTCCTCCAGCACCGCGAGCTCGATCTCGAGGAACTCCGCGGGCACCCTGCGGACCGTGATCTCGGAGGAGGTGACGATCGCGGCGGCGATCAGGCTCATCGCCTCGATCGGGTCCTCGGACGGCGCATAGTCGACGTCGACGTCGATGTCTGCGCGGCCGGTCACGGTGAGTGATGTGGTGCCGATCCCGTCGATCTGCACGCCGAGCTTGGTGAGGAAGAAGCACAGGTCCTGGACCATGTAGTTGGGGCTGGCGTTGCGGATCACCGTCCGGCCGGGGTGCCCGGCAGCCGCCAGCAGCGCATTCTCGGTGACGGTGTCGCCGCGCTCGGTGAGCACGATCGGGCGGTCCAGTGCCACCGCGCCGTTGACCTCTGCGTGGTAGCTGCCCTCGGTCGCCTTCACCTCGAGCCCGAAGTGCCGCAGTGCCGCCAGGTGCGGCTCGACGGTGCGGGTCCCCAGGTCGCAACCGCCGGCGTACGGCAGCTCGAACTTGTCACTGCGATGCATGAGCGGACCGAGGAACATGATGATGCTGCGCGTCCGGCGAGCGGCCGCCAGGTCGATGTGGCCGAGCTCGAGCCGCTCGGGCGGAAGGATCTCTAGATCGTTGTCGTCGCCCCGCCAGGTCGACTTCACGCCCATGCTCTCCAACACCTCGAGGATGCGGTTGACCTCCTCGATCCGGGCCACCTTGCGCAGGGTCGTCCGGCCGCGGTTGAGCAGGGTCGCGCACAGCAGAGCGACGCCCGCGTTCTTGCTCGACTTCACGCCGATCGACCCGGACAAGGTCGTCCCGCCCTCGACGCGCAGGTGCATCGGGCCGGACACACCGAGGGAGACGATCTCGGAATCGAGCGCCTCGCCGATGCGCGCCAGCATCTCCAGGGTGAGGTTCTGATGACCCTGCTCGATCCGGTTGATCGCGCTCTGGCTGGTGCCGAGCACGTCGGCGAGCTGGCTCTGCGTCCAGCCGCTGTGCTTGCGAGCGTCACGGATCAGGTTTCCGATCCGGCGCAGGTACCCGTCGCTCATGACGACCACGTTATCTCATATCTGAGATAACGCATCTCCGCCACGCCGGGCGCTACTCGACGGTGACCGACTTCGCGAGGTTGCGGGGCTTGTCGATGTCGTGACCGAGCGTGAGCGCTGCGTGGTAGGCGAGCAGCTGGGCAGGGATCGTCAGCAGGATGGGGTCGAGCTCCGGCTCGTTCTTCGGTACGTCGATGCGCTCCACCGGTACGTCGCCGAGGTCGGCGCCGGGGTGGGTGAGCGCCACCAGCGGGCCACCACGGGCGGCGATCTCCTGCAGCGCACCGACGTTGCGCCCGAGGAGCTCGTCGTCAGGGACGACAGCCACGGTAGGAACCGATGGGCTGATAAGTGCCAGCGGACCGTGCTTGAGCTCGGAGGTCTGGTAGGCCTCGGCGTGCCGGTAGGAGATCTCCTTGAACTTCTGCGCTCCCTCTCGGGCGACCGGGTAGCCGCGGACCCGACCGACGAAGAACAGCGACTCCGCCTCGGCGAGCTGCTTGGCCACCGCGGCGATCGCCTGCTCGTCCTCGAGCACGGTCGCGATCTGATCGGGGAGCCGGCGGAGCCCGGCTAGGAGGCGGGCACCGTCGGTGGCGGAGAGGTCGCGGACACGGCCCAGATGGAGGGCCAGTAGGGCGAAGCCGAGCGCCATGTTGGTCAGCGCCTTCGTGGAGGCGACCGCCACCTCGGGGCCGGCGTGCAGGTAGACGCCACCGTCGCACTCGCGGGCGATCGAGGAGCCAACGACGTTGACGAGGCCGATGACCCGGCCGCCCTTGCGCTTGACCTCCTTGACCGCCATCAAGGTGTCGGCGGTCTCCCCGGACTGGCTCACCGCGACGTAGAGCGTGCGCGCCTCGATCACCGGGTTGCGGTAGCGGAACTCCGACGCCGGCTCCGCGCTTGCCGGGATCCGGCCGAGCTCCTCGATCAGGCCGGCGCCGAGCTGTCCGACATAGTGTGCGGAGCCACACCCCAGGATGACGACCCTGTCGATCTCGCGGGTCTGGCGGGCATCGATCTCGAGTCCGCCCAACCTGGCAGTGGCGAACCTGTCATCGAGCCGGCCCCGGATGACTCGCTCGGCGGCAACCGGCTGCTCGAGGATCTCCTTGCGCATGAAGTGCTCATGGTCACCGAGGTCGAAGTCCGCTGCGTCGAGGTCGACAGTGACCGGTTGCTTGTGCGTGGGCGAGCGGTCGGGGCCGAAGGTGGTGAACGCGTCGGCAGTGACCGACGCCAGCTCGCCGTCGTCGAGATGCACGACCTGAGTCGTGTACCGGACCAGCGCAGCGAGGTCAGAGGCGACGTGCATCTCATGCTCCCCGATGCCGAGGATCAGTGGCGAGCCGTTGCGCGCCACGACCAGGCGATCGGGATAGTCGGCGTGCAGGACGGCGATGCCGTAGGTGCCTTCGACGGCAGCCAACGCCTCCAGCACCGCCCCCTCCAACGTCTCGGCTGACGACCGGGCGATCAGGTGCGCCAGCACCTCGCTGTCTGTCTCCGATGTCAGTGCCACGCCCTCGTCGACGAGCCGACGCCGCAGCGCGGCGGCGTTGTCGAGGATGCCGTTGTGCACCACCAGCACGCGTCCGGACTCGTCGCTGTGCGGGTGGGCGTTGGCGTCGGTGGCGGCGCCATGGGTCGCCCATCGGGTGTGGGCGATACCCACCCGACCGGCCATCCGCTTGGGCAACAACGCCGCGAGGTCCCGCACCCGGCCGGCTGTCTTGACCACCCGGACGCCGCTCGGTGCCAGCACGCCGACGCCAGCGGAGTCGTAGCCGCGGTACTCGAGGCGAGCCAGCCCCTCCAGTAGCACCGGCGCAGCTGCCTGCCTGCCGACGTACCCGACGATCCCGCACATGGCAACGCTCCATTCTGGTCGACGATCAGCCGTAGACGATCCGCCGCAGCTGGCGCTCGGTCAACTCCGGCGGTGCGACCAGGCGGGTGCCGAGCTCGGCCCGGATCTGGTTGAAGATCTCCGGGTTGTGCCAGCCGGCGGCCTGCAGTCTGCCGTGGCGGCGCCGGACGAAGTCCTCCGTCGTCTCTGAGAAGTAGGCGACGACGTCGCCGATGACGCGGGCGGCCTCGCCCGGAGACAGCCCGGTGGTGAGGGCCACCCGGCTGACGAGGTCTCGTTCCGCGGCGAGCACGACAACCGATTGTGCCTGATACGCCACCGCAATGCCATAATCCTGCCCGGATTCGGGCAGATATCTCCTCGATATGTTGCCAATCGGCGATCTCTAGGATCGAGAGCGTGCGCCCGGAGTGGAGTCTCGATCCTGCCGTCGTCCATCTCAACCACGGCTCGTTCGGGGCCGTACCGGTCGCCACCCAGCGACGGCAGCAACTGCTGCGCGAGCAGGCCGAGCGCAACCCGATGCAATGGTTCCGCGAGCGGGCGGACCGGCTGACCACGACCAAGCAGCGGATCGCCGACTATCTGGGTGCCGACACAGCGCACCTGGCCTTGGTGCCGAACGCGAGCACCGGCGCCACCATCGCGCTCACAGCGATCCCGGCGACATCGGGCCAGCGCTACGTCATGACCGACCACGTGTACGGGGCCATCCGACGCGCCGTCGAACGGGTGGCGGCCCAGCACGGCTGTGCCGTCGACGTGGTGCCGATCCCGCTCGACGCCGACGACGACGAGGTCGTACGGCGGCTGCTGACTCATGTCGACGAGCGCACAGCCTGTGTCGCGATCGACCAGATCACGTCGAGCACCGCCAAGCTGATGCCGGTCGCCGCCGTCGCGGACGTCTGCAGGCAGCGAGGCATCCCGGTCGTGGTCGACGGCGCCCACGCCCCGGGTCTGGTCGACAACCCGGTCGTCGGTGACTTCTGGACAGGCAACCTGCACAAGTGGCCCTGCGCTCCACGCGGGACCGCGGTGCTGCATGTCGCTCCGGCCCACCAGCACCTGGTCCAGGCACCCACCGCCTCCTGGCTGGAGGGGGAGCCGTACCCGGCACCGCTCGACCTCCAAGGGACCGTGGATGACACCGGCTGGTTCGCCGCTCCCACCTCGCTGGATCTGATGGCGTCACTCGGCCTGGCCAGCCGACGGCAAGAGCTCTCCGACCTGCTCGACGACGGCGCCGCCGCGATCGCAGCGGCGCTCGGTCAACAGCTCCTCGACGTCGGCACGCCGACGCCGACGATGCGGCTGGTCGGCCTGCCGGCGGGCATCGCGAGCGACGAACCGACCGCGTTGGCCGTCCAGGCAAGGCTCGCCGAACGCACCAAGGTCGAGGTCGCGATGCCGGTGTGGCGGGGCCGGGCTTACCTCCGGATCTCCTGCCATCTCTACAACGAACGGTCCGACTTCGACGTCGCGGCGGAACGGTTCGCAGCGGCCTTCGCCGACATCGACCAACTGCTCTCGAGCTGACGCCGCACCCCCTCGAGGGTTCCGGCCCTGTGCGAACCGGCCCTGTGCGAACCGCAGGGGCGTGCGACAAGATGGCGGAATGAGCGGAGCCCCCACCCGGCACCTCGTCGGCCTGCTGCTCGGCATGGAAGAGGACTGGCCGCAGGCCTTCGAGACGCTGGTCACCCGGCTCGGCATCTTCGCCTACCGCGGTCAAGACCACGCGATCGACACCGAGCGGGTCAGGATCGAGCCGTTCAATCTGCGTGACCACGCCCGGCACCACCTGGTCATCGACCGGCTGGCGCACTGGTACTACCACCCACGAGAGTGGCTGAAGAAGGTCGCCCTGATGGACGACGTCTACCTGCTCAACTCGCCGTTCACCTTCCAGGCGATGGAGAAGCACTCGGCGTACTGCGCGATGATGCGGCTCGGCTTCAAGGTCCCGGACACGGTGCTGGTGCCGTACAAGAACCCGGTCGACAACGTTCGCTGGGCCTACACGTCCGAGCGCTACAACGCGGCGTTCGACCTGGCTTCGATCGCCAACCAGATGGGCTACCCGCTGTACATCAAGCCCTTCGACGGCGGGGCCTGGCGCGGCGTCTCCCGGATCGAGAACGAGACCGATCTGTGGGCCGCCTACGACGCCTCCGGCGAGATGCTCATGCACCTGCAGAAAGCGGCCGAGCCGTACGACGTCTTCGCCCGAGCGCTCACCATCGGGCCTGAGACGATGGTGATGAACTTCCGGCCGGACCTGCCGATGCACGACCGCTACGCGGTCGACTACGGATTCCTGTCTCCGGGCACCGGGCAGGAGGCGGTGACGATCGCCCAGACCGTCAACGCGTTCTTCCGCTGGGAGTTCAACTCCTGCGAGATGCTCGTGTGCGGTGACGACGTGCTGCCGATCGACTACGCGAACGCCTGCCCGGACGTGGCCGTCACCTCGCTGCACTACTACTTCCCCTGGGCGATGCGGACGCTTGTGTCATGGGCCGCCTTCTGTCTGGCCACCGGCCGCACGGCACAGATGCACATCCACCCTGATGAGTGGTTCGAGGTCGCCGACGACGAGTCGATGTCGTACGGCGAGCGGCTGGCCGCCTACCAGCAGCTGGCCGACGCCTACTTCGACAAGGACCGCTACCGCGACTTCTGCGCCACCGCGCTGGCCGGCCTCGACGACCTGGTCTTCGATTGGGTGTCGTCGACTGAGTTCGACGACCTGCTGATGAGCACCATCGTGGCCACCTACCCGCAGCACGAGCAGGAGCAGTTCCTTGCCCACTTCCGCGGCCTGCGCGACCTTTGGATCCACGACAACACAGCGGCCACCGCGGATACCGCCGGCTGACACCCACCGGCCGCCGCTGGCTACCGTGGACGGGTGACTATGCGCTACCGCCCGCTGGGCCCGTCCGGACTGATGGTGAGCAGCGTCGGGGTCGGCTGCAACGCGTTCGGCAGCAGGATCGACCAGGGCCAGGTCCGCGAGGTGGTCGAGGCGGCGCTCGACGTCGGCATCACCTTGTTCGACACCGCCGACACGTATGGGTCGGGTGCGAGCGAGGAGATGCTCGGCGTGGCGCTGGGAGGTCGACGAACGGATGTCGTCATCGCGACGAAGTTCGGTCACGATGCGCAGGGGGCCAACGGCGCCGACTGGGGTGCTCGCGGCTCTCGTCGCTACATCCGCAAGGCGGTGGAGTCGAGCCTGCGCCGGCTCGGCACGGAGTGGATCGACCTCTACCAGATCCACAGTCCCGACCCGATCACACCAATCGAGGAGACGCTCTCCGCGCTCGACGACCTCGTCCACGAAGGCAAGATCCGGTACGCCGGCTCCTCGAACTTCGCCGGCTGGCAGGTGGTCGACGCCGACTGGACCGCTCGGACGGCTGGTCTGGCGCCGTTCGTCAGCGCACAGAACAAGTACTCGCTCTACGACCGGTCCGGCGACGATGAGCTTGTCCCTGCCTGTGAGCGGATCAGCGTGGGGCTGCTGCCGTTCTTCCCACTGGAGTTCGGGCTGCTGACCGGCAAGTACCGGCGCGGCGAGCCCGCGCCCGAGGGCTCGCGCCTCGCTGGACAGGGGTCGCGCCTGGAGGGTGCGGACTTCGACCGGATCGAGGCGCTGGAGAAGTTCGCCGAGGAGCGGTCGGTCTCGATCCTCGACGTCGCCATCGGCGGCCTTGCCGCCCAGCCGTTCATCGGCTCGGTGATCGCCGGCGCCACCTCAGCGGACCAAGTGCGCGCGAACGCCAAGGCAGGGGACTGGCAGCCCAGCGCGGAGGATCTGGCCCAGCTCGACGAGATCACCGCGGCCTAGGCGGAGTGGCCGAGCCGCGCACGCTGGCCGACCGGATGCGTCGGCACTTCGGCGATGCCGACCACGTTTACGCCCATCTGCTGCACGGGATGGCGGCCGATTGGGAGGCCGGGGGAGTGGTCCGGGAAATCTGTCGCGGCTGGGAGGCGGCACCGGCCGGCGCGGTCGTGCAGCTTCGACTGCTCGCCGGGCTGTTTCGGATCGTGCTGACCGGTCGGGCGCCGCAACTCGAGCCGTTCTACCCGTGTCTGGGCGGGACGGCGCCGCCAGGGGATGTCTGGCCGGTCGCGCTCCCGGTCGTGGCTGCCCATGTCGAGGAGCTGCACGAGGCGTTGGCGGTCGCGCCGCAGACCAACGAGGTCGGCCGGTCCACCGCGCTGCTCGTCGGCCTGTTCGTCGCCGTTCGGCGGCTGGGCCTGCGGCGGGTCCGGTTGCTCGAGCCGGGTGCCAGCGCGGGACTCAACCTGCTGATGGACAGGTTCCGGTTCGAGGGGCACGGGTGGAACTGGGGGCCTCCCGAGTCGTCGGTGACGCTGCGGGAGGCGGTCTTCGGCGCCGTACAGCCCGAGGACTTCACGATCGTCGACCGGCGCGGCTGCGACCCGGCACCGGTGGACGTGACGAGCGAGCAGGGTCGGCTGCGGCTCCGGTCGTTCGTGTGGCCGTTCCAGGTGGAGCGGCACGAACGACTGGCAGCCGCGCTCCGGCTCGCCGCGGAGGACCCGCCGGTCGTCGACCGGGCCGGAGCGGCGGAGTGGCTGGCCGGCCGGCTCGACCGGCCGGTCGATCCCGGCGTGCTGACGGTGGTCTGGCAGTCCGTGACACGTCAGTACTGGCCGGCCACGGATACCGCCTTCGTCGACGGCCTGATCGCGGATGGTCTGGACCGGATGCCGCTGGCGCATGTGGCGATGGAGTATCCGCAGGTCGGCCGGCCGTATCCCGCCGAGCTCGTCGTGCGGACCACCGGGAGCGACGCACCGACCCGGCTCGGGACCGTCGCCGACCACGGCATCCCGGTCACCCTCGAGTGCTGTCCCTAGTCGACGACCCTGATCCGCACGCGCCGGTTCGCCCGGCCCTTGCTCTCCACCTTCGTCACCTCGACCCTGCCGATCTGTGCGGTCGACGCGACATGCGTCCCGCCGTCGGCCTGCACGTCGAGCCCGACGACGTCGACGATCCGCACCTCCGTCGCGTCCGCGGGCACAAGGTTGGTCTGCGTGCGGATGATGTCGGGAATCGCGAGCGCCTCGTCCCGCGGCAGCACCCGGTCGACGATCTTGCGATCGCGGCGCACCTCGGCGTTGACCAACTCCTCAATCCGGCTCTTGAAGTCCGACGGCACCTCGGGCAGGTTGAAGTCCATCCTGGCGACCCCGAGCATCGGCGCCGACGTCGGGTCGACGTCCATGTTGCCGCCAGTCACCAGGGCGCCGAAGTCGCGGAAGACGACACCACAGAGCACATGCAGTCCGGAGTGCGTCCGCATCAAGGTGGTACGCCGGCCGTCCTCGACGGCGCCGCGTACGGCGGCGCCTGGCGGTGGGAGCGGATCGCCCTCGGCCGGTATCAGGTAGAGATCATCTCCCTTGCGGGTGCCGACAATGCGCGTCTGCACGCCCTGCCACAGCAGCACGCCGTGGTCTGGCGGCTGACCGCCGCCGCCGGGATAGAACGCCGACCGGTCCAGCACGATGCCGACCTCGGGGTCAGCGGAGAGGACGGCGGCGTCCCACTCACGAAGGGTGGGATCGGCCCAGTCAAGCCTCTCGGTCGTCACCGGCCCACCGTAGCCGCCGCTCTTCGGCGGCGGCCTCGGTGATGTGGCGCTGGAGCACCTCGCCGAGCCGCGGCATCGCCTGCTCGACGTGCTTCTTGGCCTGCGGTCGCATCTTCGTGTAGAGCTTGCGCGCCGACTCCACGCGGGTTCGCCGGGCGCCGGAGTCGGCAACACCGAGCAGCAGGTCGGCAACAGCTGAGGAGTTGGCCACCAGGTAGTCGGTCAGGCTGCCGTGGCGGGTGGGGTCGTACTCCTCGTAGTAGCGGTCGAGCCGCTTGGTCGCGTTCGGCAGCATCCGGTTGATGGCGTTGGGGATGAAGCCGCGCCGGGTCCGCCGGATCGTGGAGTAACCGGCCTTGAGGGCCAGCCCTGATGCGCCCTTCTTCTCAGCCACCTCTGCGGTGACCATCCGGACCAGGTCGGCGACCACCAGCGGCCGTCGCTCGGGCGCGAGCAGGATCGTCTCGAGGCTCGGGGTGGCCACGCGGCGCGCTCCCTTCCAGGCCGGCTGGTCGCCGTACCGACGGACGACGATAGTCGATCACCACTTCATCACACTGATTCGTTTGAGCCTCGCAGAGACCGGAAATCTCGCTGCCGGCTGTCGAAGCCGCTAGGTAGGCTCGTCTGTCGTGACCTTGCAATCGGAAGCCTCCTCCGCTCCGGGACAGCCGGACTACCCCGACTCGATCGACGCCACGGTGCTGAAGGTGGCCGGCGTGGTCGTGCTCGGCGCGATCATGTCGATCCTCGACATCACTGTCGTCAACGTCGCTCTGCCGGTCTTCCAGACGGTCTTCACCGGCGAGCAGCACCAGCTCGCCTACTCGACGGTGGCATGGACGGTCACCGGATACACGCTGGCGCTGGCGACCGTGATCCCGCTCAGCGGCTGGGCCGCGGACCGGTTCGGCACCAAGCGGCTCTACATGACCGCGATCCTGCTCTTCAGCCTCGGTTCGGGGTTGTGCGCGACGGCGCAGAGCATCGACATGCTGATCGGCTTCCGCGTCCTGCAGGGGCTCGGCGGCGGCATGCTGATGCCGATCGGCATGACGATCATGACCCGGGCTGCCGGGCCACACCGGATGGGGCGGCTGATGGCGATCCTCGGTGTGCCGATGCTGCTCGGCCCGATCCTCGGTCCGATCCTCGGCGGCTGGCTGATCCAGGTGGCCAGCTGGCACTGGATCTTCCTCATCAACGTCCCGCTCGGCGTCATCGCCTTGATCTACGCCTGGCGGGTGCTGCCCAAGGACCGCCCAGAGCCGTCGGAGTCGTTCGACTTCTTCGGGATGGCGCTGCTCTCGCCCGGGCTCGCGCTCTTCTTGTTCGGTGTCTCCTCGATCCCGAGCGAGGGCACCGCCAACGCTCCGCGGGTCTACGTGCCGATGGCGATCGGCCTGCTGTTGATGGTCACCTTCGTCTGGCACTCGTTCCGGCCGCGGCACCCACTGCTCGACCTGCGGCTCTTCGCCAACCGCGACCTGGCGCTGTCGGTGATCACGATGTTCCTCTTCGCCGGCGCCTTCTTCGGGGGGCTGCTGCTGGTGCCGACGTACTTCCAAGAAGTCCGCAACCAGTCGACTCTGCATGCCGGGTTGCTCGTGGCACCGCAGGGTATCGGTGCCATGGTCACGATGCCGATCGCGGGCGCGCTGGCCGACCGGATACCGATCGGGCGGATCGTGCCGGTCGGGCTGGTGCTGATCCTCGCCGGGATGATCGGGCTGACCCAGGTCTCTGCGACCACGAGTTTCAGCCTGCTGATCGTCTTCCTCGTCGTGATGGGCTTCGGCATGGGCGCGACGATGATGCCGCTGTTCACCGCGGCGCTCAAGACGTTGCGCCGACACGAGGTGGCCCGCGGCTCGACTCTGCTCAACATCACCCAGCAGATCGCCAGCTCAATCGGCGTGGCCGTGATGTCGGTGCTGCTGACCAGCCACCTGAACTCGACACCGCTGGCTCACAAGGCCATGACCGCCTTGAAGGACCCGAGCCTGGCCGCCAGCCTGGGCCAGAGCGCCATTGCACGAGGACTCTCCGACGCGGCCAGTGCGTTCGCGCACACGTTCTGGGTGGCTTGGGTGCTGGTCGCGATCACCGTGGTGCCCGCCCTGATGCTGCCCCGCCGGCGGCGAAACGACACGCCTCCGAACGAGGCGCCGGGGGAGGACGCGACGGCGGAGCCGGTGCTCCTGCACTGATTCCGCTGCGCCGCCGAGGGCTGCTCAGACGTCCAGGGTCAGCTCGATCGTGGTGGTGTCGCCCTCATCGAGCTGCTCCGCCCGTCGGACGTTGGCTCGCAGCGGCACCAGGTAGCGGCCGTCCTTGGGGAACAAGGCGGTGGACCAGGTCGTCTCGCCGATCGCGACACTCACCGGGATCACGCCCCAGCCGTAAGTCACCATCGCCGACACCGCCTCGATCTGTGCGCTGAGGTGGTCGGGGACGGCGACGAAGAAGTACGGTGCCGGCCCGCGCCAGCAGAACACTTCACCGCTGAAAGACATGTCCACTGGGCCGGCATCATACGGCGGAGGCTCCCCGGGCTGGAGAGTCGACGCGGCGAGCCGGTACCGTCGGCCGATGAACTCCCTGCGGCTGGGACCGCTGCTCCGGTACGTCGACGCAACCGCTGCGACGGTGTGGGTGGAGACCGAGGTGGCTGCCCAGGTCACCGTGACGGCAGGTGAGCACGGCGCCAGCCGGTCGACCTTCGCTGCGCACGGCCACCACTACGCGGTCGTCGACCTGGTCGGGCTGCCCGCCGGCGCAAAGCTCGAGTACGTCGTCGAGGTGAACGGCGAGCGCGTTTGGCCGCCCGACGACTCGCCGTACCCACGGTCGGTCATCGCCACGATCGAGCCGACCAAGCCGCTGCGGATGGCATTCGGCTCCTGCCGGGTGAGCGTTCCTCACGACGAGCCAGCCACCGAAAAGCACGGCGTCGACGCGCTGCGGTCGTACGCGCTCTTCATGGCAGGCAAGACGACGAGCACCTCAACCGACAACGAGCGCTGGCCGGACCTTGTGCTCTTCCTCGGCGACCAGGTGTACGCCGACGAGACGAGCGACGCCATGCAGGAGTTCATCGCCACCCGCCGCAGCCTCGACGAGCCGCCGGGCCGGGAGCTGAAGGACTTCGAGGAGTACGCGCACCTGTATTGGCTGGCGTGGACCGAGCCGGCGAACCGCTGGCTGCTGTCCACGGTGCCGACGGCGATGATCTTCGACGATCACGACATCCGCGACGACTGGAACACCAGCTGGACGTGGCGGCAGCAGATCGAGTCCAAGGAGTGGTGGCACGACCGCATCGTCGGGGGGCTCGGCTCCTACTGGATCTACCAGCATCTGGGGAACCTCGCACCGCAGGATCGGACGAGGGACGCGCTGTGGGCCAAGATCGACGCGCACGAGGGGCCCGACGAACTCGACATCACGGCCGAACTCGACAGCTTCGCCGAACGCGCGGACGAGGAGCCCGACCATTACCGCTGGAGCTACCGGCGCCACTACGGTGACCAGGCAAGGGTGGTCGTCGTGGACTCGCGTGCCGCCCGGGTCGTCCGCCCAGACGAGCGCAGCCTCTTGGGCCCGAACGAGACTTCCTGGCTGGACGAGCAGATGCGCGGCGACGTGGACCACCTGATCATCGGCACGTCTCTGCCGTTCTTGATGGCGCCCGCCCTCCATCAATTCGAGGCCTTCAACGAGGCCCTCGCCGAGGGCGCGTGGGGGCGGCTCGTCAGCCGGGTGGCGGAGAGGCTGCGACAAGCCGCGGATATGGAGCACTGGGCCGCCTTCCAGCGCGCCTTCCGCACCATGGCCGCGATGACATTGGAGGTGGCGTCCGGCGCTCGTGGCCGAGCGCCGGCCACCATCACCTTCCTCTCCGGCGACGTGCATCACAGCTACGTCGCCGAGGCGACGATCGACGCGAAAGTCGGGACAGCGGCCGGGCCGCCGCAGCTTGACAGCACAATCGTGCAGGCGGTGTGCTCACCTATCCGCAACCCGTTGCCGAAGGTGATGCAGCGCGTCACCGCCGCCGCTACCCGCCCGTCGGTGGCGGCCATAGGGAGGGGACTCGCCCGGGCGGCCGGCGTGCACTCCTCACCGCTGCGGTGGAAGGTGGCCCAAGGTCCCTGGTATGACAACAACCTCGCTGTCCTGGAGCTGTCAGGTGACCGGATGCGGATCTGGTGGACCGCCGGGGAGGTGGTCGACGGCCATTACGACGAGCCGAGGCTGCGCCGGGTCGCGACCTACGACACCGAAGGTTGAGACGGGCAGCAATCCATGGGCGACGCCCCGCAGCAGAAGTGCACGATCCGGGCGGAGAGTTCGGCCGACCGGCGCGACCTACTCGATGTAGTCAGGCGGGCGTTCGCGGACCAGGGAGACACTGTCGCGGCGCTGGTCGAGGCCCTCGCACCACACAAGAGGGCCAGTCTGGTCGCCGCGGCTGACGCGAAGGTGGTCGGTCATGTCCTGCTCAGCCGGTCGTGGCTGGATGCACGGGAGCGACTGGTCGACGTCTTGGTGCTGAGCCCATTGTCCGTCGCTCCCGAGCGTCAGGGTCGCGGGATCGGCACCGCGCTGGTGGCTGCAGCGATCCAAGCGGCAGAGGACCTCGAGGCGCCGCTTGTCTTCTTGGAGGGCGACCCCGACTACTACGGCAAACGCGGCTTCGGGCCAGCGGCCGATCATGGCTTCGTCCGGCCGTCCCCACGGATCCCCGAACCGGCCTTCCAGGTCCGGCTCCTGTCGACGTACGAGCCATGGATGCGCGGCGCACTCGTCTACGCGGAGCCGTTTTGGACGCTGGACTGTGTCGGTCTCCGGGACCCACGACTGGCCGCCGTCGAGCAGGGGCTCAGGTCTCAGCAGACCTGACCGCGGCGACGCGGAGACTTTCGAGCGAGGTCACGGGAACGATGCCGACTGCTGTGGCGGCCAGGTCCTTGTCCTCCGTGACCAAGGCGTCGGCCTGCAGTTTGGCGACAGCGAGGTATTCGGCGTCGCGAAGGGAGTCCCAGTCGTGCTCGCGCGCGATCTTCCACGCCGTACGGCGAGACACCCGGTCGCCGAGGAGTCGCATCTTCACCTCTGTCATCTGATCGTGCAGCTGCAGGGCCGACTTCTCGGTACGGACACCGCGGCGTACGTCGTCGAGCAGCAGCTCCATGACCTGGGACCGGATCGCGCTCGGCGCCACGAGCTGATGCCCCGGATCGATCTCAACGCCGTCCGCCACGATGCGCAGCAGGGTGGGTGCGTCGATCACGTAACGAGCCATCGCAGCAGGCTACGTTCTACGCTGCCGCGATGGAGCAGGAGATCAGCTGGGACACGATGCCGGGGCCGGCGATCCTCCGGACGCCCGACGGAGAGGTCCGAGCTGGGCTTGTCACCTTGCACGGTGCACGTGACGGCCGGGCCCGGCAGCCGCTGTTCGACCAGATCAGCGACAGTCTCGCGCCGCTTGGCGTGGCGGTGCTCAGCTACGAGCGTCGCGCGACAGATGCGGGCGACACACCGCTCGACGTCCAGGCAGCGGATGCCTTGCTGGCGGTCCGCGCGTTGAAGGCTCGGCTGCGACGACCGGCCGGCATCTTCGGATTCAGCCAAGGCGCGTGGGCGGCGACGATCGCCGCGGCAGACGCCGCTAGTGACTTCCTCATCATCCTCGGCTGCAGCGCCGTCAGCCCGGCCGAACAGATGCGGTTCTATACCGACGAGCTGTTGCGGCGTCGCGGCTTCAGCGAGCACGACCGCGCCCGCAATCGCAACCTGCGGCTGCAACTGGAGGACTATCGCCGCACGACACCCGACGACCGAACTCGTCGAGAGAAACTTGGTAACGAGCTCAAGCAGGCGTCAACCGAGCCTTGGTTCCCCTTCGCGTACCTGCCACCGGCGCTTCCCGCTGAGGGCGCTGGCTGGCCCGACATGGACTTCGACCCGAAACCCAGCTTCGAAAAGGTGCGCGTGCCGGTGCTGGCCGCGTGGGGTAGCGACGAAGAGTGCGTTCCGCGGCCCGAGAGTCGGGACGCCTGGCAAGCCGCCGGAGCTGACGTCACGCTCGTCGACCTTCCCGGCTGCGGGCATTGGCCCGTGCCAGGCAGTAGCGCGCCTGGCTACTCAGGCTGGGACGACGACGAACTGGCACCGGAGTTCACGACGGCTCTTCGCGACTGGCTGAGCGACTGGCTGGCCGGTCGTTCGGTTCGCCGATAATCTACATTATGTCAAGTAACGCCGATCTGGGCCGCCTGCCGCCTGGCCACTACTTCTGGCCGATCAGCCAATGTTGTCGGTGCGCAATGGGAGCGTTCAGCCGAGTGAGGCCATCCGCCAAAGCGACCCGCCCGCTGTCTAGTCTGCGGACGTGGACCTTGATGACGTCGTGGAGGCACAGTGGCGCATAGGCCGGCGGGTGCGGCGCACGCCGCTTGTCGAACTGGAGCCGTCAGACGACGGACTGCCAGGCTCGCGGTTCCTCAAGCTGGAGCATCTGCAGCACACCGGCACGTTCAAGGCCCGCGGCGCCTTCAACCGGATTCTGACGACGCAGGAGTCCGGCGAGCTCGACCCCGAGGCCGGCATCGTCGTCGCATCCGGAGGCAACGCCGGACTCGCCAATGCCTATGCCGCAGCCCAGCTGGGGGTGCCGGCGACGGTCTACGTCCCAGAAACCGCACCGCTGACCAAGGTCGAGGGGTTGCGCCGACTCGGGGCAACCGTCGTGCTGTCCGGGCAGGAGTACGCCCACGCCTACGACGCGGCGATGGACCATGTCTCGCGTACGCCGGCGGTGTACTGCCACGCGTACGACCAGCCGGAGATCGTGGCGGGTGCGGGCACACTCGGGCTTGAGCTGTTGGATCAACTCGAGCAGCTGGGAGCTCATGTCGACACGGTGCTCGTCGCGGTCGGCGGTGGTGGTCTCATCGGCGGCCTCGCCACCGCCCTCTCCCCCAGCGGCGTGAAAGTAGTCGGCGTCGAGCCGATCACCGCCCCCGCCCTGCATGCTGCGTTGGCCGCCGGCGAGCCGGTGGACGTCCAGGTTGCCGGCGTGGCGGCGGACTCGTTGGGTGCCCGCCGGCTCGGCTCGATCGCCTGGGAGGTCGCCGTACGCACCGGCATCGAGAGCGTCCTCGTCGACGACGACGCCATCGTGGCCGCTCGACGGATGCTCTGGGAGCGTTTCCGGCTCGGGGTCGAACACGCAGCCGCTGCGGCGGTTGCCGCGCTCACCACGCACGCCTACCAGCCGCAGCCCGACGAGTCCCTCGCGCTGATCATCTGCGGCGCCAACACTGATCCGTCGACGTTAGTACCTTGACAGTTACGTACCCGCGCAGGTACGCTCATATCTATGGATGCGGTACTTCAGGCCCTGTCAGACGGAAGTCGACGCACGGTCCTCGAAGCGCTTCGGGACGGCCCGGCAAGTGTCAACGAACTGGCGGCGCTGCTGCCGATCGCGCGGCCGGGGGTCTCCCGGCACCTCCGGGTACTTCGTGAAGCCGGGCTCGTCGACGTACAAAGCGAGGCCCAACGGCGCATCTACAGCCTGCGGCCCGAACCGCTGGCCGAGCTCGACGACTGGCTCGGCCGATACCGCGCCCTGTGGGAACAGCGGCTCGACGCCCTCCACACCGAAGTCGCCCGTGGCAAACGAAACCGAAGGAGCACGTCATGACCGAAATCGCCAACGACCACAAACTGCTGGCGTCCATGAGCCGCACGGCCGACGGCAAGGGCGCCGTCCGCGTCGAGGACGTCTACGACACCGACATCGACGACCTCTGGTCGGCGTGCACCGACCCGAGCCGACTCGCCCGCTGGATCGGCGAGGTGAAGGGCGACCTGCGGATCGGCGGCCGGGTCCGGGTGCGCTTCACCAGCAGCTACGAAGGACCCGGCCGGGTCGAGGTGTGCGAGCAGCCGACCCGACTGTCGGTGACCTTGGACCCCGGCACCGATGACCAGGCGGTGATCGACGTCCGGCTGACCGTCGACGGCCAGCGCACCCGGCTGGTGATCGAGGAGCGCGGGCTCCCCTTCGACGATCTCGACGGGTACGGCGCCGGCTGGCAGGCGCACATCGAGGACCTCGGCGCCTACCTGGCCGGCCGCGAGCCCGGCGACTGGCGCACCCGCTGGAGTGCCCTCTGCCCTGCCTACGAGGAGCAGCTCAACGCGATGAAGTGACCTGGAAACAACGCGCCCGGCGATCGGTCGAAACCTCAACGGGAGTAGCGGATCTGCTCCCCCACCGCTCGGCCGATCGCCGTGAGCGCGGGCGTCAGCTCGGCGTCGATCCGCTGCCAGCTTGCAGTGTCGGCGACCACGGCCGCCGACTGCGCCTGCCGCTCCCTGGCCAGCCGGATCCGCAGTGTGGTCACCGGATGCGTGGCATCAATTCGGGTGTGCTGGCGGGCAGCCACCCGGTGATGAGCAACCACAGACCTCCGGCAAAGCAGCCGAGCGTCACCAGGTGCACCGGCAGGGCGAGCAGTGAGGCCCCGAGTGCCGACCACGTCCGTGCTCGGGACCGGATTCGGGTGGCACCGGACAGTTTGGTGACCAGCCGGTCCGACGCACCGTCGAGGAGCCGACGCTGCACACGCAGCCGCCAGGTCGACTGCTCCTCCCCCGTGGTGACCAGGTTCCAGTCGCAGCTGGGGCACCACGAGGCGAATCCCGGTGCGGTCGGCAACTCGGCCGCGCAGCTCGGACAGCTCGTCCCCGGCATGGCTGGAGTATGGCAGCGCCCAGCCGTCGTCTCGGGCATTTCGCCCGACTTCTTGTCGACCGCGGATGGGATGCTGGCGAGGTGATCAAGGTGCACATCGACACCGATCTGGGCGGTGACCCGGACGACGCGTGCGCCCTTGCGATGGTGCTGGGCTGGCCTGACGTGGAGGTCACCGGCATCACGACAGTCGCCGACCCTGAAGGACAACGCGCCGGGTACGTCGAGCACCTGCTCGCCATGTGTGGGCGCAGCGACATCCCGGT
>JAICMS010000171.1 GCA_025929075.1 Propionibacteriales bacterium | reverse complement strand
GTCCGCTTGATGCCGTCCCAGCCCTGGTCGAGGCTGTGGTTGGACATCGTCGTACAGGCGTCGTATCCCTCCCACTTCAGCGCTGGCACAACCGCCGGCGGCACCGCGAAGATCGGGTACGACGAGAACGGCCCGCCCTTGGGAGCCAGCGGCGTCTCCATGTGGCAGATCGCCAGATCCGCACCCGAGATCACCGGGCGCATGTCGGCGAGCATCGGCCGGAAGTCCATCGGGCCGCGGCCGGTGCGCTGGGCGTCGAGGTGCGCGATCGTCCAGAGACCCGAGTGCAGGAGCACGTCACCGCTCATCACGACCGTGATGCTGCGCGCCTTGGCGGGCGTCGTGGGGCTGGCAGGGGTCGATGTCGTCGGCGCTGCCGGCGACGTGGGGCTGGCAGCGCGCAGCGAGGCGCCCGGCCGGGTCGGCGCGGTCTGGTTGGGAGTAGATCCGCCACCCGACGTACTGCAGGCAGCCACCACACCGAAGGACAGCAGAGCCGCGCTTGCCGACGCGAGTGCTCTGCCGGCACGACGCGTCCGGCGCGCTGAGCTCATCGGCGCTCCAAGGCTCGGCCGAACCGCAGAATGCGCCGGCTGCGTTGTGTGTCGTGAGACCGAATTCGGGGCACGCCCCGACACTAGAATTGCGGACAGCCGCACCGGCTCACTTCGGCAGGAGGTGAAGGTCGTGTTGCAGACCCCTGCCCGGGTCAGGGTACTCGGCCGGCAGGACCTCCCGGCGGTGCGGCAGGTGCTCGACCTCGACCCGGTGACCTACGTCTTCGTCGACCACCGGGTGCGCGTCACGAATCTGGATCCCAGCCGGCTCGGCGGCCAGATGTGGGGGTACGACGAGGGGGGCCGGCTGGCGTCGGTGTGCCACGCCGGCGCCAATCTCATCCCCGTGCAGGCCAGCGCCGCCGCGATCGAGGCCTTCGCCGCCCATGCGCTGCGTGAGGGTCGGACGTGCTCGGCGATCCTCGGTCCGAACGACGCGGTCTGCGGTCTCTGGCGGCTGCTCGAGCCGAGCTGGGGGCCGGCGAGGGCGATGCGGTTGCGGCAGCCGTTCTTAACGCTGAGCTCGCCCCCGCTCGTCGAGCCGTCGCCGTACATTCGGCGGGTGCGGGCCGACGAGCTCGACGTCCTCTACCCCGCCTGCGTGGCGATGTTCAGCGAGGAGCTCGGCATCTCCCCCGAGGCCAGTGGCGGGGAGGGGATGTATCGAGCCCGGATCGCCCAGCTGATCGCCAAGGGCCAGGCGTTCGCCCACATCGAGGACAGGCGGGTGCTGTTCAAGGCCGAGGTGGCGGCGCTCACCCCACGCGCCGGCCAGGTCCAGGGCGTCTGGATCGACCCCAGCGTCCGCGGCCAAGGACTGGCGGCGCCGAGCATGGCCGCCGTTGCAGCCATCGTGATGCGCGAGCTGGCGCCGGTGGTCTCGCTCTACGTCAACCACCACAACGAGCCTGCCCGTCGCGCCTACGCCAGAGTCGGGTTCACCGAGCACGGCCGGTTCGCCACGATCCTCTTCTAGCCCACCCGGTTCACGGGCTTGCGGGTCAGCCCCACCAGAAGGCGGTGGCGATGACGGCGTACAAGGTCACCAGCGCACAGCCCTCGAGCCAGTCGGACTCGCCGTCGAAGCTGATGAACGCCGCCAGCATCACCGCCAGGAAGAGGCAGACGACGAGGAGGGGGCTGAAGACCAGCGTCAGCGACGCCAGGCCGAAGACCTGGCTGATGATGACCAACACGGGTGCCAGCACCAAGGCGATCTGCAGGGGCGAGTTGAGCACGACCGAGAAGGCGTACTCCGACTCCCCTTTGGCCGCCAGCTGTACGCCGACGACGTTCTCGATGGCGTTACCGGCGATCGCCACCACCACCAGCCCGGCAAAGGCCTGCGAGATGTTGAGGGAGGCCATCGCCGGCTGCAGGGCGCTGACAAACCAGTCGGAGACGAAGGCCGAGACCGTTCCGGCCAGTGCCAGCAGGCCGACTGCCAGCGGCAACGGCCACCGCGGTGGCTCGCCGTGGCCGACCGCGTCACTGATGCCTGACGCATCACGGCGAAGGGACGCCGGAAGCGACAGGCAGAAGAGCGCCAGCAGCAGTACCGCCGCGATCACCGAGAAGGTCGTCTCGTGCGCGCCGGCCGGCGTGTGAATCCAGTGGGCGAGGGAGGGGAGCGCCATCACGGTGACCGACAGCAGCATCAGCACCAGGATCGTGCGAGCCCGCTCAGACCCGAGCTGCTGCCGCCCATGCCGGATTCCGCCGACGACGAAGGCGAGGCCGAGGACCAGCAGCAGGTTCGCGAGGATCGAGCCGACCAGAGCAGCCCGGACGACCTCCACCAAGCCCGCGCGCAGGGCGAAGATCGAGATGAAGAGCTCGGGCAGGTTGCCGAGCGCCGACTGCAGGACGCCGGTAGCGCCGGCCCCGAACCGGTCACCGAGCTGTTCGACACTGCGGCCGACGAGTGAGGCGAGCAACGTGACCGCGACGGCGGACACGATGAACGCGATCACCGAGCCGGCGCCGCCGTAATGAGCAGCACCGGAGCCGGCGACCGCCAGCACCCCGAGACCGAGGATGAGCTTGTCGGAGCAGTTCAGCACCGGCCCGGCATCGACCGACCTGGTGGACTGGCTCACCCGCCGAATCGTGCCAGACGCGGGCCGGTTCGGGGATCAGGCGGGGGCCGCCTGACCAGCGGCTACATGGCCGCGCAGGCCGAGCAGCATCACGATGCCGGCGATCACGTAGCCGCCTCCCTGCAGGGCGATGATCGGCACGATGCCGACGGTCTGGCCCAGAAAGCCGGCCGCGACCGTCCCGATGACCGCGGCCACCCCTTGGGCCACCCCGATCGCGCCGAACACGCGGCCGCGGTAGGAGTCCTCGGTGCTGCGTTGGAACAGCGTCATGAAGCCAGCGATGGTCAGCGCGCCCGGCAGGCCGACCACGACCATGCACACAGCGGCCGGCCAGACCGCGACCCAGCCGAGCGGATACAAGAACATCAACAGGTCGACGAGACCGAAGGCGACAGCGCCCCAGCCGAACAACAGCGCCGCCGACACTCGGTGGCCGATCGACGCCGCGACCAGACCGCCGCCGATGCCGCCGATCGCCTGCACCGCCGCCACCACGCCGAACGCGGCGCTGCTGCCATGCAACACATCGCGGACGAACGGCGCGAATAGCGTCCCCATGATCCCCTCGCCGGTGCTGGTGATCAGCGCGAAGAGCAGCAGCAGCCGCAGCACCCGGTCCGTCCCTGCCCGGCGCAGACCGTCCGCCCACTCCCCTCGCAGCTCGTGGAAGCGGGCCAATGCCACCCGCTCCGGGCTGCGGTCGGCTGCCGACGGCGTCGAACCGGTCAGGTACGTCTCGACCGGCTGGCCGAACTCGGCGAGCTGCTCCACCGCGCCGGTCGGGACCGCGGGTACCGCCTCGACGCCGGCCGGCATCGAGGTCGGTGCCTGCCCCGACGTCTGCAGCAGCGACACGAGCACCGCCGCGAAGAGGAAGCTGCCGATGTCGACGACCGTGACCGCGGTCAGCCCACCCGCAGCCGCCAGCAGGCCACCGAGAGCCGAGCCGACCAGCCGTGCGACGTCGCGGTTCTGCCCGTTGAGCGCATTGGCGGCGACCAGCCGGTCGTCGGACACGACGTTCGGGATCATCGCCTGCTCGGCCGGCGAGAAAAACGACTCGACGACACCCTCCCAGGCGACGACGACGTACACGATCCACACCCGGCTGGTCGAGTCGACGAGGAGCAACGGCACCAGGCCGAGGGCGAGCAGGAGGTTGGCGCCGACCATGGTGTGCTTCCGGTTCCACCTGTCGACGAAGACACCGGCCACCGATCCCAGCAGGATCTGCGGCACATAGGCCGAGAGCAGGACCAGCGCGGAGGCCAACGTCGAGCCGGTGATGACGTAGATCTGGTAGGCGAGCCCGATGCCGAGGATCCAGTCGCCGGTCAGCGACACGACTCCGGCACCGAGCAGGAACCGGAGATCGCGGTGGTCGGCCAGGGTGCGCCACACCGCCCGCATGTCAGCCGGCTCGGCTCTCGTCGTCGGGAGTGCCGTCAGGCGGTGGGTCTCCAAGCGG
>JAICMS010000141.1 GCA_025929075.1 Propionibacteriales bacterium | reverse complement strand
TTGATCGTGGTGTCCTGAGGCGACGGGTGCTGCGTTGCCGTTGCCGAGTACGCCGGATGCCTGCACCGCGAAACCACCGCCGGCCACCAGCAGGACGGCCGCGGCCGCACCACCAATGGCTCGCCGGGCCCGCCGTCGCCGAACGCCGTGGTGGACGTGCTCGAGGAAGGCGTCGGCGTCGACGAACGTGCTGGCCGGCCCGCCGCGCAGTGCTTCGCGCAGCCGGGTCTCAAGTGCCTCGTCGGGCTCCTGGTCCATCGTCGCCTCCTTCCGCTTCCTCGCCGTTCGCCGGGCTACAGCCGGCTCGGCACGATCTCTCGTAGTTTGGCAAGCGCCTTCGAGGCCTGGCTCTTCACCGTCCCCACCGAGCAACCGAGCGTACGGGCGATGTCGACCTCCGACAGGTCCTCGTAGTAGCGCAGCGCGATGACCGCGCGCTGCTTCGGCGGCAGTGTCTTGAGTGCCTGCCACAGGTCATCATCGAAGTGACGGTCCTCAGTCGCCCGGTCCACCGCCTCGTCGACGAGGTGCTCGCGGCCGAACTTGCGCCAGATGCTGATGTTGCGGTTGACCATGATGCGCCGTACGTAGCCCTCCGGGTCGTCTCGGGAGTCGATCCGGCTCCAGGCGAGGAGCGTGCGCTCGAGGGCGTCTTGGACGAGGTCCTGGGCCGCCTCGTTGGAGCCGGTGAGAACCCGGCCGAACCTGATGAGATGGGGGAGCCGGGCACGCACGAACGCGTCGAACGCCTCGCGTTCGTCAGCGCGCATCGACTCACCCCCGCGGTGTGGTCACCCCGGGTCGGCAGCTCCGTCGCCAGCCTCGCGGCAGGCCGACAGCGCCGCGGCGTAGTTGTCCTCGGCGTCATCACGTCCTCACTCCTTCATCGAGGACGCAGCGCCGTGCTGTCGGGTTGCCCGGGAACGCGATCTCTTCGATCGTGTGGGCGCCCATCTTGCCATCTCAGGCGTGGCCGTGGCGGGTGGCACGCCTGAGCAGTCGTCAGCGGGTTGGCGGCTTTGGCGCGGTTCGGGTGTCATGCTTTCGGGGTGGACACACTGATCGTCGACACCGCTCAGTACCTGCCGTACGTCGTCGCGCTGATCGGTGTCGTCGTCTGGCTGCTGCTGCCGCTGCTGGACAAGGTCGCCCTTGCCGTCCAGGGCGTCGTCACGCTGATCATCGTGCTCGTCCTCATCGTTGTCGCCGGCCACGTTCACAACGACCCGCGCCCGTTCGTCGTCAACCCGTCCGTACATCCGCTTTTCCACCACGCGCCGGACAACGGGTTCCCCTCAGACCACGAGGCGTTGGCGATGGCGGTGGCTCTTCTCATCACCCTCTATCGCCGGGTCATCGGTGTGGTGTTGATCGCACTGGCGATCCTGATCGGGGTCGCCAGAGTCGCCGCCCACGTCCATCACGTCCAGGACATCGTCGGGGGTGCGGGGATCGCGGTTGTCGCGGTGGCTGTCTCGATGGCCGTCTGGTGGGCGCTGCGCCCGGTCGTGTCACCGCGGGTGACTGCCGCTCGTGACAAGTGGTCGCAGCGTCGGTCGAGCACCGTCTAAAGCGGTTGGGCGCTGTCGGCGCTGCCGGATACTGTCGGTTGCCGTGGCACCACGCACGCCGATGACCAGCGCGTCCGCTGACTCCAGCTCCCTCGATCCCCGCCCGGTGATGATCGAGGCCGTCGGCCTGCGCAAGTCCTACGGGGCGTTCGAGGCCGTCAAGGGCATCGACGTCGCCGTACACAGGGGCGAGGCGTTTGGATTCCTCGGACCCAACGGGGCGGGCAAGAGCTCCACCATGCGGATGATCGCGGCTGTCTCGCCGGTCACGAGCGGATCCCTGACCATCCTCGACATGGACCCAGCCACCCAGGGCTCCGAGATCCGCGCGCGGATCGGAGTCTGCCCGCAGGAGGACAGCCTCGACAACGAGCTGCGGGTGCACGAGAACCTCGTCGTCTACGGCCGCTACTTCGGGCTGAGCCGCAAGGTCGCCTCAGAGCGTGCTGACGAGCTGTTGGCGTTCGTCCAGCTGACCGAGCGGGCGAAGGTGCCCGTCGAGGCGCTGTCCGGCGGCATGAAGCGCCGGCTCACCATCGCCCGCTCGCTTATCAACCAACCCGATCTGCTGCTGCTCGACGAGCCGACCACCGGGCTCGACCCCCAGGCCCGTCACCAGCTCTGGGATCGGCTGTTCCGGCTGAAGCAGCAGGGTGTCACCTTGGTGCTCACCACCCATTACATGGACGAGGCCGAGCAGCTGTGTGACCGGTTGGTGGTGATGGATCACGGCCTGATCGTCGCCGAGGGGTCACCCCCACAGCTGATCGCCGAGCACTCGACCCGCGAGGTGACCGAGCTGCGCTTCGGAGTCGGCGAGCATGAGGCGATGGCGCCGAAGGTGGAGGACCTGGCCGAGCGTGTCGAGGTGCTGCCCGACCGGCTCCTTCTCTACACCGACGACGGGGAGGCGTCGGCTGCCAAGGTGTACGAGCGCGGTCTCGAGCCGCTGTCGTCGCTGGTCCGACGGTCGACGCTCGAGGACGTCTTCCTGCGGCTGACCGGCCGCTCGCTCATCGACTAGGCGCTTGAGGTCCAGATGACGACGGCACAGACGATCGCGGCGCGGGTTGCTGACACGGCGCCCCGGCTGGCGCCGCGGCTCTTCGACTACTGGCGGACGGTCGCGCGACGCACGTGGCGCGGCTTCATCTTCACGAACTTCCTGATGCCGTTCCTGTACCTGGCGTCGATGGGCGTGGGCCTTGGCCATTTCGTCAACAACGGGTCCGGGGCATCGGCCTTGGGCGGCGTCACCTACCTGTCGTTCGTCGCGCCCGGCCTGTTGGCCACGACGGCGTTGCAGACGGCGGTGTTCGAGTCGACGTACCCGGTGATGGGCGGCTTCAAGTGGCACCGGGTCTACTTCTCGATGGCGGCGAGTCCGCTGCGGCCGGCCGACATCGTGGCAGGGCAGCTGGTCTGGACCGGCTGCCAGGTGTTTTTGGCCTGTGGCGTCTTCACCGCTGTCATCGCTGCTTTCGGCGGCCTGGTGAACTGGTGGGGCGCCCTGCTCGCGGTCGGCGTCGCGATCCTCGTGGGGTTGGCTCACGGCGCGCCGATCACCGGGCTGAGCTCCCGGCTCAAGGACGAGACCGGGTTCTCGCTGATCTTCCGGCTCGGCCTGATGCCGATGATGCTGTTCAGCGGCGCGTTCTTCCCGGTCAGCCAGCTGCCGACCGCTATCGCGTGGCTGGCCTACCTCACCCCTATCTGGCACGGCGTCGACCTGACCCGGCACCTGACTCTCGGTACGGCGACGTTCTGGCCGTCCATCGGGCATGTCGCCTACCTGTTGGCGTGGATCGCCTTCGGCTGGTTCTACGCAGTCCGCGGCTTCGAGCGGAGGCTGACACAGTGACGACGCTGTCGCCACCGGCGGGTTCGAAGACGCTCGGGCTGCGGGTGCTGCCGGTGTTCGGCGCCCGGCAGTGGCGGGTCGTCGAGCGCAACTACTTGGTCTACCGACGCACGTGGGTCGTCTTCCTGACCGGGATGCTCGAGCCGATCCTCTATCTGCTGTCGATCGGGATCGGCGTCGGGCACCTGGTCGGCGACTTCCATCTCAGCGGCGGCCTCGTCGTCAGCTACGTCGAGTTCGTAGGGCCGGCGATGTTGGCGGCCTCCGCGATGAACGGGGCGCTCTTCGACTCGACGTACAACATCTTCTTCCGGATGAAGTACGCGAAGTTGTACGACGCGATGCTGGCCACTCCCATGCGGCCGACCGATGTCGCACGCGGCGAGATCACGTGGGCGCTGTTGCGGGGTGGCTGCTACTCGGCGGTCTTCATCCTGGTGATGCTGGGGTTAGGGCTGATCCGGTCGTGGTGGGCCGTGTTCGCGCTGCCGGCGACGCTGCTGATCGGGTTCGGGTTCGCCGGGGCGGGGATGGCATTGACCACTTGGATGAAGAGCTGGCAGGACTTCGAGTTCATCCAACTGACGATCACGCCGATGTTCTTGTTCTCGGCGACCTTCTACCCGTTGACCACCTATCCGGACGCGCTGCAGTGGGTGGTGCGGTGCACGCCGCTGTATCAGGGCGTTGAGCTCGAGCGCGGGCTCACGCTCGGCACGGTGGGATGGGGCCAGCTGGTCGCCGTGCTCTACCTGGTCGCGATGGGGCTGCTCGGCGTCTACGTGGCGTCCCGGCGACTCGGCATCCTGCTGCTCAAGTAGGCGACCCGATGCGACACACGGAGTTCTGGTCGCGGATGGAGCGCGCGCTCGGTCCTGCCTATGCACACACCTGGGCGCACGAGCACGTGCTCGCCGGCCTCAGTGGGCGGACTGTCGACCAGGCACTCGCCGAGGGCTGGGAGCCCAAGCAGGTCTGGCGAGAGGTCTGGAAGGCGCTCGGGCTGCCGCCGCGGGACCGGTGAGCCTGACCCGGCGTGTCGGGCTGGTTCGAACACCTGTTCGGGCTAGGTTGGGGGCGCTAGGTCCACAGGCTCGGGCTCCGTTCCGGTCTTTCCACAGCGTCGTCGACGCCGATGAGACTGTCGGCCGCCCGGCCTAGCGTCTTAGAAGACACAACGCCCGCGGGTCGACGACCCACCCGACGTTTGGATGGCAGACATGGCTGAAGCAGACCGCTCCAAGGCCCTCGACAACGCCCTCGCCCAGATCGAGCGGTCCCACGGCAAGGGGTCAGTGATGCGCCTCGGCGACCAAGCTCGAGTGCCGGTCGAGGTGATCCCGACTGGCGCGATCTCGCTCGACATCGCTCTCGGCATCGGTGGGCTGCCACGCGGTCGGGTCGTCGAGATCTACGGCCCGGAGTCGTCGGGCAAGACGACAGTGGCGCTGCATGCGGTCGCGAACGCCCAACAAGGCGGCGGCATCGCCGCCTTCATCGACGCCGAGCACGCGCTCGACCCCGACTACGCCCGCAAGCTGGGCGTTGACACAGACTCGCTGCTGGTCTCCCAGCCCGACAGCGGGGAGCAGGCGCTCGAGATCGCCGACATGCTGATCCGTTCCGGCGCCCTCGACATCATCGTGATCGACTCGGTGGCTGCGCTCGTCCCGCGCGCGGAGATCGAGGGGGAGATGGGCGACTCGCACGTCGGTCTGCAGGCCCGGCTGATGAGCCAGGCGCTGCGCAAGCTGACCGGTGCCCTGAGCACCTCCAACACGACGATGATCTTCATCAACCAGCTCCGCGAAAAAATAGGAGTTATGTTCGGTTCACCCGAAACGACCACTGGCGGGAAGGCGCTGAAGTTCTACGCGTCGGTTCGGCTCGACGTGCGGCGGATCGAGAGCCTGAAGGACGGCACCGAGTTCGTCGGCAACCGGACTCGGATCAAGGTGGTCAAGAACAAGATGGCGAGCCCGTTCAAGCAGGCGGAGTTCGACATCATGTACGGGCAGGGGATCAGTCGCGAAGGCGGGTTGATCGACGTCGGCGTGGACGTGGGGCTGGTCCGCAAGGCGGGTGCTTGGTACACCTACGAAGGCGACCAGCTCGGTCAGGGCAAGGAGAACGCCCGCAACTTCCTGCGGGACAACCCCGACCTCGCCAACGAGCTGGAGAAGCGGATCCTCGAGAAGCTCGGTATCGGCGCCAGCCTGGCCGATGAGCCGGCGGAGCCGACCGACATCGACTTCTGATGACTCGTCGGCGCTTCGGCCGGCCGGAGCCTCGTGACCGCGACAAGGAGCCTGAGCCGCATGCCGATCCCGAGTCGGTCGCCCGGACGATCCTGCTGACCAAGCTGACGGCCACCGCCCGGTCCCGGCATGAGCTGGCCGAGGCCCTGGCTGC
>JAICMS010000010.1 GCA_025929075.1 Propionibacteriales bacterium | reverse complement strand
TCCTCGCTGAGTACCGGGTCGTCGGGGCGGTACGTCGACAGCAGGCGCATGAGGACGGATTGGCCGAGCGCGTCACCGGCGCTCTTCAAAGCGGTACCTGCGAGCCCTTGGCTGCGCAGCGCCTGCAACCGCTCGCCCGCCACCGTGGCGCACCACTCTGCGAACCGATGGTCGTCGTCGACGACACCGGCTGGCGGCTCGGGCAACTCCTCCCCATCCACTCCGCCACCCTTTCACACCCCCTCCACACACCCCTATTGGCGTTTGGCGGTCAGAATGCCTGTATCCGCCAGCCAGGCACTCGTCGAGGCAGCCGACCGGATGTAGTTGACACCTCAACAGCTCGATCTGCCACATCCCTGTCAAGCGGCGCCTACGCTGGTTTGCAACGTTCCATGCGCCGGACTTGGATTCCATTAGCTACTCGAGGGGAATGGCATGTTGAGCAGGTTGCACGTTCGATGGCGCTGGGTGTGCCCTGCGCTGCTTTGCCCCGCCCTGATCACGCTCGGCGCGCTGATGGCGACGCCCGCGTCCGCATCGACCATCCAGCAAACCACCGTCAACCCCGTGCCCGATGGCACCTGGAGAACCAACGGCCCCGTGCTGACTATCGTCGCGGCCGGCAGCAGGGTCTACATCGCCGGGCAGTTCACAGCTGTCTCCGACGGTTCGGGCAACAGCTATCCAATCAAGTACGTTGCGGCGTACCTACCTGACACCGGAACATTCGACACGTCCTGGAATCCCAGCCCGGACGGCGAAGTGGACGCGCTCGCTGTCTCAGGCAGCACGCTGTACCTGGGCGGCAAGTTCAAGCACGTAGCGGGCGCCTCGCGTACTCGGCTCGCCGCCGTGGACGCGCTTAGCGGCAGCGTCGACGCGACGTGGAAACCGATGGCAAATGCGCCGGTCCGCGCGCTCGCCGTCGGCGGCGGCATGGTCTATGCCGGCGGGTCGTTCACCCAACTGACCAGCTCTGACAGCGGTAGTCATGCGGTGTCGGTGCCGTACCTTGGCCGGATCAACGCAGCGACGGGAAACTACGACCCGACGTGGAACCCTCAACCGAACGACATGGTCAGGGCGATCAAGTTGTCCCTCGACGGCAGCAGCGTGTATGTCGGCGGTCGATTCACCTCGATATCGGGTGCTAGCTCGACCAAATCCATCGCCAGCCTCGACACTGTCACCGGGGCACCGACCCCCGGCTTTGAGTCCGGCGCCACGAACGGGTCGGACCGTCCGCAGGCCTTCAACCTCTACCTGGACGGCACCAACCTGCTGGCGGCCGTCGGTGGTGCCGGCGGTGGCTGCGCGAGTTTGAACGCCGCGACCGGCGCCAGCCAATGGAACGTGCACGCGAACGGCAATGTGCAGGCGGTGACCGCGCTCGATGGGGCAGTTTATTGTGGCGGGCACTTCGGCCCCAACTCGGGAGGGGAGGCTCCGTTCGGTGGACAGGTGCGCTACAAGCTTGCGGCCGCCGACGAAGCGACCGGGCAGGTGCTCGACTTTGCGCCAGTTGTCAACAGCTCGCTGGGCGTGTGGACCCTCGACCAAGAAGACAACCGGTTGTTCGCCGGCGGCAACTTCACCAAGGTCAGCGGTCAATATCAGCCCTACTTCGCACAATTTGAATAGCCACTCCCCGGCCGCCGGCACGACCTTCGCCTTCTCCACGAAGACTAAGCAGTGATCCGCAGGCGGCCGACCGACGTGGAGCCAGCAGAAGAACGATCGGGGGCTTCGTTGCTCGTTCGGCTCATGCGCGCCTTCCTCGCCATTGCCGTCGTCGTGGCGGCCATCGTCAGCGTGGCGGGCATCGCCGGAGGGCAAGCCAAATGGTTCGTGCTGCCCCTGGCAGCCGTTGCAGGACTGTGCCTGGCCGTCTTCGCCGCTACCCGCTTCGATTCGTTCGTCCTGCTGCTGCTTGGCCTCCGCGCCAGTGTGGATTCTTTGCAGTTCGGTGGTGGTAGCTCTGCGACCGCGCGGGGAGGCGGTGCAGCGACACTCGGCATCACCCCAGCAAGCCTGCTGTCAGTTCTCTTCCTGCTGGCGGCGTTCTTGTGGCTGGCTGCCCGCCTCCGCAGCGGCAATGCGGTGAAGCTGTCGGGAATGTCCTGGGCATTGATCGTCTTCTGGCTCGCCGCCGTTGCCAGCCTCAGCGGCAGCCATCACATCAGTGCTGGCGGGGCAGAGCTCTTGCGGATGCTCTCCACCGTGTTGATGTTCATCGTCCTGGAACAGCTCATCACCACCCGTCGCATGATGAAGCGAACGCTCGTGGCGGTATTCGCATCCTCGCTGATCCCGCTGTCGTACACACTGTACGGCCTGGTGCTGGGCCACCCGGCCACCGAGGTCAAGCAGGGGTTCACGCGGATCCTCGGGACGTTCGCCCAGTCCAACGGTTACGCCAGGTACCTCGCGTTGATCATCCTGTTCGGTGTCGCTATTCATCCCTATGTGAAGGGTCGGCTGAAGACTGGCCTCACAGCAGTGCTCGTGCTCTCCGGCATCTTTCTCGTGCTCACCCTCGTCATCGGTGCACTTATTGCGACCGCCTTGGGAATCGTGCTTCTCGGGCTGCTGCAGCGGCGGACCGCACTCATCGTGGCTTTCATCGTCCTGCTGATCGCCACAATCTCGTTGGCGCCCGGCTTATCGTCGCGTATCAGCGTCTTGCAGACGCAGCAGCAGATCGGCGGTCAGACGACAGGCAACAGCCTCGAAGGGCGTTTCTCTTATTGGACCGAGGTGCTGCCCCTGGCTAACTCCAACCCGGTGACCGGTATCGGCCTTGATTCCACCCAGTACGAGACCGACGCCGCCAAGCAGCCGCATAACGACTTCCTCAGAGCATATGTGGAGACCGGGATCATCGGCTTGCTCACCTACGTGGCGATGCTGTGCACCCTTATCGCGACCTGCGCCCGGGCCTTCCGTCGTACCAAACGCGGGACCGCCGACAACGCCATCGCCGCCGGCGCGCTGGTTTGTGTGCTCGGCTTCGCACTGGAAAGCACGGCAGCGAATGTCATCACCGAGGTCTCCACCATGTGGTACCTCCTGGCATTCGTTGCTGTAGCGAGTTACGTAGGGCGTTCAGCGGCGCTGCCATTGGAGCCACCCGAGCACCGGCCGTCTGTGACCACATCGCGGGCCACCTGATGACCGAGGAACGCACGACCAGTCAGCCAGCGCCACGCCTCGCCGGGACCGGCGACCACGTCAAGGGGATGGCCCGCGGTGGAGGGCTTAATCTCGTCGGCGCGGTCTGCAAGCAGGCCACCATGTTCTTGATCACGGTCGTGCTCGCGTTGCGCCTCGGCGCAGCAGACGTCGGTCGCTACGCCGAGTGCTACGCGCTGCTGTCGCTGCTCGGGCTCTTGTCCCTGGCCGGCTTCCGGGCCGGCATGACGCGCTTCGTCGCCATCAACCTGGCCGACGATGACCCGGCGCGGCTGAGAGGCACCGTGCGGCTCGGGCTCGGCATCACCATCGTGGCCTCGGTCGCCATCGGCCTGCTGTTGGCGTTGTTCTCACCGCAGATCGCCGCCGCCTTCCACGACGGGTCGGTGCGGACAGGCGTCGCGATCGTCGGGCTCACCCTGCCAGCGGCCACATTCGAGGATGCCGCCCTGGCCGCCACCCAAGGCTGGCGGAGCCAGCGCGCCTATGCGCTCATCGGGTCGATCTTCGACCCCGGGAGTCGTCTGCTGCTCACCTTCCTGGTGGTCGCCCTGGGAGGCGGCCTAAACGGAGCGCTGTGGGCTCTCGCTGCCTCCGCCTGGGCGGGGGCAGCGATGTCTGCCGTGGCGCTCCTGCGACGGATGCAAGGCGTCCCTCGCGCAGGTTCGATCTATGAGGTCAGGCAGATCTTCAGTTTCTCGATGATCAGCTGGGTGTCGTCGTTGGCGGCCACCGGTCTCCTGTGGGCCGACACCCTGTTGCTTGGCCATCTGTCCACGCAGCAAGCGGTGGGAACCTATACGGTCGCCGCTCGGTTGGTGATGCTAGCGGTTTTCGTCATGGCTCCGATCAACGCCGCATTCGGGCCGCACATCGCACATCTGTGGCACGTGGGGGACGTCAAGGGTGTTGCGCAAACCTACGGCACGGCAAACCGGTGGATCATGTGGCTCTCGATACCGGCGTTCATCCTGCTGCTGGCCTTCCCGAAGGATCTGCTCGGCTTCTTCGGGCACGGCTTTGCCGATGGCGCCGCGGTCACGATGATCCTGGCTGTGGGCCAATTGGTCAGTGCGGCCGCCGGACCGTGCGGCACTGTGCTCAACATGTCCGGCCGCGTCGCCCTCAGCATGGTGGATAACGTCGCGGTGCTGATCCTCAACGTGGGCCTGAACTTATGGCTCATTCCTAGCCACGGCATCGTGGGCGCGGCCATCGCCTGGAGCCTTTCCTTGACGTTGGCGAACCTCGCGAAGGTCTTGCAGGTCCGGTACGTTGTCGGCGTCCGCGGAACCGGCGGCGGCTGGGGCAAGACCTGCTTAGCCGCCGTACCTGCGGCGGCTAGCGCGGTGATCACGGCGCACTTCACCAGTGGGTGGCTTGCAGCGGCGCTCATCGGCGGCGGATCAGTGACCCTAGCGTTCACAGTCACACTCATGCTGTTGGGCGTCGATAACGCCGACGCCGCGCTCATGCGGTCGGTGATTCAGCGTGCTCGGGGCCTGGCCCTGGCGGGCTCCCGCAGGGAAGGTCCGAAGGTGTGTCGATCATCGGGCGTCGAGTAGCGGGCGTGCCGCAACCAGCTGGTCCGATGCCGACGGCCGTGCTCGCGGGTAACCCGGCGCCAAGCGGCCCCGTGGATCGAAACTGCCGATTGATGCGACAGGCGTCCACCTCAGCAACTAGTGTGACGGACGTGATCACTGATCACAGAGCGAAGCCTTGACTGCCCGCTCCACTGGCGAACGAAGGCGAACCAGGGTTGGCGGCAGCCTCGGGGGCATCGGTCGCGCTCCGACGTCGGCCACCTGACCACCAAGATGGTCAGCCGCCTCCGCAAAGGAGTAACCATGCGTTTCGCACGTGCCACCCCCAGGCATCGTTGTCCTTCTCCAAACGTGGTCAGCCACTCCACGCCCAACGGAATGGCACGGGCCGACAGAGCCATGAGCCGGCGAAGTTTGCTGACCGGAGGTGCCGCCGTGGCGGCGGCCTTTGGGCTCGGACAGCTCGTCGGCGATCCTTTGGGCACGGCTCAGATGATGCGCGCGAAGCCTCCTATCACTAGCGGGGGGGCAGTTTATTACCCTTACAGCACTGACTCGTTCTATCAGTCGTCGACGGCCGGGCTGGCCGTCAACAGCACGCTCACAGCCCAAATGCGAACCTTCTTGAGTTCCCAGCATGTGCAGTCCGACTGGCCGTACCCCTGCCTGCACGGTCTCGACGGGGATCAATGGGGAATGCCTTACGCGGAGCCGCAGGCGGATGATCCGCTGTGGAGCCTGACCGGGAAGATCCCACCCGCCATTGCGCAGTTGGCGAAGCAGGGATTCCATGCGCCAACGTGGTTCGGCGACCAGCTCACCGGCACGTCGGACTCACCGTTCGTGGTCTGCGACACGGTCTCAGGTGTCAGCGTGTGGGCATGCGGTGCCTCCGTCGTTGGTCAGTACGCGATCAGCGTGCGAGACTGCGGCATCTTCGAGCATGCAAGCAACGGACTCGACAAGCGCAACCCGTACTCGGACTCAACGGTCAACTTCCGCACCCGCGGCTGCATCCCCGATTCCATGGTGATCCGCAGCTCGGCTACCAACGCCGCAATCGCGCAGGGTACGGGCCTTGGCTACGTGCTGCACATGATGTTCTGTGAGACCCTCACCGCCGCCGGCTTCGTGTCCCCCCTGATCGCCTGCGAGAAGGGCAAGTACGGGTGGGGCGCGGAGGGCACGAGGATCGGCATCGACCGCTCGATCGACCTTTCGCAGCGGGGCATGTCGCCAGCTGGCTTGGCGGTGGCCAGGACTCTTCAGGATCACGGGTGCATCCTGGGTGACAACTCCGGTGGTCCGTGCGCATTGAAGGCGGAGCAGTCGACCCAGGTTTACGACCCCTGGCAGGGCCTCGACATCAACCACCGCAGCTTGCAAGGCGTGACCTGGGCAGACTTCGTGGTCTACGGGTGAGGGCAAGCCCGCAGTGCGGCAGTCCGCTTGATGGTTCCTAACTGGCTCGGAGCCGAAACGGCGCGGCCACCGCATCAGTGTCCACTCGCACCCGCATCGCAAACCGAAGGTGCTCGACCTCGAGGTCGTTGACGTCAGGGCTGACAGCCAACCCGCGGTTGGCAAGTTCGGCGGCGATGAGCTGCTGGTGGTCGTCGACATGCTCGCCGTGCTGCTTCCGTCGGGCCAGCAACACGGGGCACTTCCCTAGATCGAGCGCGGTAAGCGCAGACCCGACGCCGGCGTGGGCAACGACCAGATCGGCTGCAGCGACGGCGCCTCTCAGCATCTCGGCCGACACGAAGGAGGCCGACCTGATGGGGAGACCGCTGACGTCGGTCGATCCGACCTGCCAAAGGATCTCGGCGTCGGGGGTCAGCAGCCGGGGCAGGATCTGAACCAGCCGCTGTACAGCTCGCCGAAAGTCGTACGTCCGCATCGTGCCCAGCGTCACGACGACACGACGCGCGCGATCCGTCGCGCCAGATGGAAGGTGCTGACTCCGATAGGCGTCGAAGACGGAACCCTGGAACGCCCACGGACCCTCGGCCCACCGTTCGTACTGCGCGTACAGTCGAACGCCCGGTATGCGCGACACGATCTTCCCGGTCATGCTCGGGCCGTCGGCTCGGGCAGCGCTCTCGATGTAGTGGCAATCCACGTGTTGCAGCCGCCCAGCGGCCAGCAACGGAACGGCCAGACCGGCGCCGGTGGATACGATTTGCGTGCACTTGCTGCTCCGCACGATCCGGTATGCGAGAGCCGCGACACTCGCCGCGGCAAAGTAGCCACGCGGAGGGACGTACGGCACGTGGTGCACCGACTCCCCGCTCAGCAACGACCTCGACTGCGGATCGTCAAACGTGACCCACTCGTGGCTGGACGTCGAAGGGCAGAGTCGAGGCTGAAGCTTGACGAGCTCCTGAAGATGCCCTCCGGTCGACGCGACGAGAAGCGTCCGTCCACCCTGCTCAGTCATGCCGTCCCATCCTTGCGACAAATCCGCTACTGGTGCATGTTGGTACGCTCGGGACACAGCCTCCGGCAGGCACCATTGTGCACGGGAGCTGGGCCTCTCGGACCGCTCCTCCGCACACCCGCTAGAAGCCATCGAGCATCGGAGGCCCCTTGTGCCACTGATAAGCGCGTGATGCGCCTCCCGAACCTGATCATTGGCGGGGTCAGCAAGGCCGGGACGACGTCGCTGTTCCGTTATCTCGGGCAGCATCCGGACGTCTGCGCATCGGATGTGAAAGAGGTTCGCTACTTCGCCCCGCTTCGTTTCGGCGAACGGCCCGCAGCCGTCGAAACTTACGCCGCACACTTCGGTCACTGTGACGGCCAGACCTACGTCATGGAGGCGACGCCGAGCTACTTCTATGGCGGCGGCACTCTCGCCCGTGAGGTCGACCAGGTGTGCGAGTCGCCGCGGGTTCTTGTCAGTCTCCGGGACCCGATCACGCGGTGCTGGTCCTGGTTCCAGTTCATCAAGAGTCGCACCGGCATTCCGAAGGACATGACGTTCGGCGCTTACCTGGACCGTTGTTTCGAGCTACATTCGTCCGGCGCCGACAGCAAGCCGGGGAACCAGGCGTACTGGGGTCTCGGTGGCGGCTGCTACGCGAGGTGGCTCCCCGACTGGGAGCAGACATTCGGGGACCGGCTTCGAGTGGTGTTCTTCGACGACCTGGTGCAAGCACCCTCGCTCTTGCTGTCGCAGTTGTTCGGCTGGCTTGCAATCGACGACATCGTCGACCAGATCTCGTGGACTGTAGACAACAGGACGACGCTGTATCGGTATCGCGGCCTCCAGCGGGTCGCGGTGCGGGCCAACCGCCGAGGGGAACGGTTCTTGCGACGTCACGCAAACATCAAGCGACGACTGCGAGGGGCCTACTACTCCGTGAACCAATCGTCCACAGCTGACTCGATGTCAGCCGCCGACCGAGCACGCCTGGCGCAGTTCTATGAACCCCACAACGCACAACTCGCCGAGCAACTCGCCAGATTGGACCTCACGATGCCGAGCGCTTGGAGCGCCCAGGATTGACGCTTCGCCGGCCGCTGATCGGGTACCCGAAGCGTCGCAACCCCGGCAAGGTCACCAAGGTGACAGCCCATCGCTTCAGAAAGGACATCGAGTTCTCCCACTCGACGTCCATCGTCAATTCGACCGGCCCCGTCTGATGGCGGTTCGGATTGCCAGCAACGCTATGTGTGGGCGTCAGAAAAACGGTGTGCCCCTCGATCAGCCCAGAAGGCGGGTCGAGACCGACCATGGCCATAATGTCCGCCACGGTCGTCGCTGGCTCCGAGACGAAGTCCTCATACCGAACGAGCATGTTGCGCGGGTGATCCCGTGGCCACCATCGGTCGACCAGTAGGCTCCAGATCAGCCACAGCGCTGCGCTCCGCCACGCCTCAAGGCGCGCCATCGTGGCACCGTCGTCGCGGTCATGCGTCTCCTTGAGCCGCATCCACGAAAATGCGGTTGCCCTCGGGTCGCGAACCACGTGCACGACGTACAGCTCGACGCCGGGAAGCTCAGACAGCAAGAGCGCGTACGGAGGCAGCTTGGACGAGTCAAGGATGACCGTGGTGGCCGGCCGCTCCGACACCGCTCGATAGAGGCGCACCAAGTGGTCGTCTTCTGCGCGCAGCGGTATCGGCGGTCGGCCGTGCCGCATGCGCAGCAGCATCATCGGCACCCGACGCACCCTGAGTCTGCTGTCGATCGAATGTGCCATTCCTCGTGGTTCGGGCAGCGGCGCCAGCTGGCGCGTCACCTCTGACCAGGTGGGGCACCGGCTGAATGGCTCACCGCATCCGCACCGATGATCCAGCTCAAGCCCACGTTCCCAGAAATAACGGAGCTCCCCGGCCGCAATGCATCCATCGACCTGGCCAAGGACACTGCTGAGGATGGTGCTCCCACAGCGACCGGTACCGGCCAGGAATAAGACTTTGACGGCCCCGGGCGATGCGCTCAACTGGAATATTCCGGGCCGCGGGAGCTACGCCGGGCGTGCTCACGCGCCAGCTCGTAGACTTCGTCGAGCGACTGTAGATGCGTATCGGGACCGAACTCGCTGCTCAAGCGGGACAGCGCACCGACTCCCATCCGGTGCGCCCAACCGGGGTCATCAGACAGTCGCTTCAATGCACCGGCAAGCGCAGTCGGATCGTCGTGCGGGATAAGCAACCCTTCGACCTCGTCGCGTACGAGTTCTGGCATGCCACCGAGGTTGGTCGCGACCACTGGGACAGCGGCGGCAAACGACTCGAGGATCGTCATGGGCTGGTTTTCGTACCAGCGCGAGGGGACTACCGAGGCAATCGCGCCGACGAGGAGACGCTGCAGCTGCGGGAGATCGAGGCGTCCATGGAAGGTTATCCGCCCGGGCGCCCGCTCGGCCGCAAGTCGTTCGAGCGGTTCGCGGAGCGGACCGTCACCGGCGACATCAAGGTGCGCCCCCTCGGGCAAGAGACTCATTGCCTCGATGAGCGTGTCGACACCCTTCTCGTTCGCCAGTCGGCCGGCGAACAGAAAGCCTTGTCCGGGCTCGCTTGCTCTGGGAACGTCCTGCAGATCCACGAAGTGGTTGACCACCCGGATGCGCTCCGGTGTGATACCGAACCGGCTGACGACGTCGGCGAGGAACGTGCTGGGGCTGATAAAGACATCGACCTTGCCGTAAGCGTCGGTCAGCCGATGCAGACCGGACTCAATGGCCAGCAGGCTGCTCCCCATCAGCGAGTCGTCCTTGCAGCGTTGCTTCACGGCGTGCCACGTCCCTCCGGTGACACAGAGGTCGCACATGCGGCCGTGATCGAGCATTTGATAGCTCGGACAGGCCAACTTGTAGTCGTGGAGCGTCATGACACAGGGGATGCCTCGGCTTCGCACCGGCGCCAAGATCGATGGCGACAAGTGATGAAAGATGTTGTGGCAGTGAACGACGTCTGGTCGGAAGCTCCGCAGTGCCCGCTCCATGCCGCGCCGAGCCGACGGCGACCAGACCATTCGACCGGCAGCTGTGAGCGCGGACAGCCCGCTCGGAGGCGGCTCGAGCTCAAGGTACGGCGCGAACGTGTCCTCCAGCAGGTGCGGCTCTTGATCTTCCGGGTGGTGCATCCCCCACAGAGCGACATCGTGGCCGGCCCGACGCTGCAGATCGGCCACATCGATCATGTAGCCCTCGGCGCCGCCCCGGCGATAGAGGAATTTGTTGACGTGCAGGATCCGCACGTATACCCCCAGTTCTAGGTGCGATGCCTGAGCGCTCGACGATAGTGTAGCCGAGCCGCCAGCGGCCATTTCTTGCATCGATCGCGTTTGGCTGACGACAAGTTGGTGCTTGAATCGAAGTCTGACAACGCCGGCCGACGAGCGACGGGGGGGAACAATTGGTCACTGGTGAGGTCGTGCCGCGCGCGCAAGCGGCGGCTCACCGGCTCCGATCCTTCCGACCAAGCCACGCTGGGCGTTCGGTCATCGAGATGGCTTCGCTGATCAGTCCACTGCGCTACGACATCGTGATCCGGTCCCGTTTCTTCGTCCGGCTCCGCGAGCGACAGCGGGAGCCGTTGAGCAAGCTGCAAGAGGTGGCCCGAGGCGATGACTACTTCACCTGGTTCAAGCACGTCGAGTGCTTTCGGTTCTACCCACAGTTGCTCGCGGATCCGGATGCCCTGATGGCGCGGTTTGATGATCGCGTCGCTAGAGCCGTTGCCACTTTCACGTCGTACCAGCGTGTCGGTTTCAACCGACGCCACCCGGTGTCGATCGTTACAACCCGCGGGCCGATCGCTGCGGATTCGGGAGCGCTCGTCGACCGGTCGGTGCACATTGCCGACGGATGCCATCGGCTGGCACTACTGCACATGAATCATCTGGATCTCGGCCCTGGGATGTACCGCACCAGGCCGGCGACCCGCCCTGTCCTCGACAACACCGCACTGCTGCTGCCCCACATAGATCTCGAGGAAGCGGACTATGTTCGCTTCCTCTCGTGCGGATTCGCCGCGGAACGCTACGGCGAGTTGGACGGCCTCCGCGCAGCGGTCGAGCGTGATGCTCCGCATCGACTACCGGTCCTCGACTCCGTCGTGTCCACACATCGGCAAGCCCGTCTGCGAGCCGGCTGACGTGTCTCAGCAAACCGGAGACGCGCATCGACTTGTGTTCGTCGGTGGACTACATCGAAGTGGCACCACTCCGTTCGCGGCACTGCTGGCAAACCACCCTGACGTTAGCGGGTTGACCGGCACGAACGTCCATGAGAACGAGGGCCAGCATCTGCAGACCGTTTACCCGGCTGCGATGGTCTACGGCGGCTCGGGGCACTTCGCTCGAGACCACCGCGCACACCTCACCGAGGCGTCACCACTGGCTACACCACGCAGCGCTGCGCAGTTGCTTGAGGCGTGGCGACCGTACTGGGATTTGTCGAGGCCAGTCCTCGTCGAGAAGTCTCCGCCCAACCTCATCATGGGCCGGTTTCTCCAGGCGATGTTCCCGACCGCGGCATTCATCATGGTCGTCCGGCATCCGGTAACCGTGGCGCTGTCGACGAAGAAGTGGACTCGGCTGCTCTCTAAGCGACCGTGGAGGTTCGCCAGTCTCTCGGCGCTGGTTGAGCACTGGCTCATCGCCCATCGGCTGATGCTGGCCGATCTCCCGTTCCTTCAGCGCGCTTTGGTGGTTCACTACGAGGATCTCGTGAACCACCCCGGGCGCGAGTTGCTGCGAGTGCGGCAGTTCCTAGAGCTCAGGACTCCACTGGAAGCCGGGCTGAGCGCAAGCCACAACGTCACCTACGAGAGGCGGTGGGCCAAGCTGCGGAGTCGCCCTCGGCCGGGCGCCTGGCAGCGGCGAGTGATCGAACGACGGTACGGGCCACAAATCGCGGAATTCGGATACGACGTGCACGACTTGACTCGCCATTTCTTGTCAGGTGAGGAGTCGCTGCAACTAAAAGGCTCTGATGTGCCCGGGAGCGATCTGCCCTAGTCAGCCGCGGACGTAACGAGTCGCCATGAAAACAAGCAATCACTCACGGATCCGGCCCGTCAGTACGATGCTAGAGGGTGCTGTGTCCCGCTTGCGTTGCGGGCCGGCCCGCCACATAGAAGGAGTCGAGACGCCGTCGTGAACCTCCGACACAATGTAGGGACGCTCATCGCGTCGCGCCGCCGCCTGCCGAAGCCCGGAGCCCGGATGCGACCGGGTTACCTGGTCGTCGGCACGAAGCGAGGTGGATCTACCTCGTTGGCCGAGTGGATCAATCTGCATCCTCAGGTCGTTCCCTGTCGTAACAACAAGGGAAGTCGGTTCTTCGACATCAACTACCGGCGCGGTCCCGCTTGGTATTTCTCTCGGTTCGAACGACCTGGCGACCATGACGGGATCATCACCGGCGAGGCCAGTCCTTACTACATGTACCACCCGGCGGCGCCGGAACGCATGGCCAAGACCCTGCCCGATGTGAAGCTCATCGCGGTGCTTCGCGACCCGGTGGAGCGGGCATGGTCGCAATACCGGTACGAAGTCTCGCGTGGCAACGAGACGGAGTCCTTTGACCGCGCCCTCGACCTCGAGCCCGAGCGGCTGCGTGGCGAGCGTGAGCGGCTGGAAACCGATCCCAGCTACGAAGGCTTCGACTATCGTCACCACGGCTACTTGGAACGCGGCCATTACGCCGATCAATTGGCCAAGATTTACAAATTCTTCCCTGAAACTCAGGTCCTCGTGCTCCAGAGCGAGCGCTTGTTCGCCGAACCGCACGTAGAGTTGTCTCGGGTCTGGGGGTTCCTCGGGTTGGACAACGTGACATTGAGCGGGTTGCAACCGCTCAATGCGGGTGCTACCCGGGCATCGCTAGACGATCATTACCGTACCCGTCTGACGGAGTACTTCCGTCCCCACAACGAGCGCCTCTGGGAGTTGCTCGGCACCACCTTCGACTGGGACGTCGAAGAGCGCGGAACATGACCTGCGACGCCATGCCGACGTACCGGGAACATCTCGGGCGTGGCACCAGCAGGATGCCGCAGGCCATCCTTGAGGAGATCTGATGGAGCTAATCGACTACTTACACATCGCCCGCCGCCGGCTGTGGATCTTGATCCTGATCCCGCTGCTGGCCGTGTGTGCCGCCGCGGCGTTGGCTCTAGCGACGCCTGCCAAATACACGGCTACGGCCACGGTTTCGACGACGGGCCTTGTGACGGGGTCAGCCAGCCAGTTCACCGGAACCCAAGCGGTCAATCAGTTTGTCGCCGCATTCAATGCGACGTCGACCGGCCCTGCGGTACTCGCCGAAGCAGCCAAGCAAACCGGTGTTCCCGCCAAACAGATCTCGGCCGGACTCGTCGTGCAGCAACGAGGTGCGAGCAGCGACATGAGCTTGACCTTCACGAGTGATCGGGCGAGCAACGTCATCCCGGTCTTGACCGCGGTGGAGAACAACACGCTCCAGAGCATGTTCAGCCCGCCGGTCGAGCTGACCAAGAAGCAGCTGGAAATCACCCAGGGAGCCGTGGCGGCCGCCAACAATGCGCTTACCGGCCTCGGAGACAAGTACGGCATCACTGACCCCGCGATCGCCTACCAAGCCGAACTCGATCGTCTGAACGGCCTGGAGCAGCGGCAGGCATCGTTGAATGCGACCGGCAACACCGGGGCGGCTCAAGCCATGCAACTGGCGATCGACAATGCCAAGGCAAAACTGGCGACCTACGGTCCGGTGCTGTCGCAGTACAACAATTTGATTGCCCAGCGTCAGGCGGCGGTGAGTGACCTAACGGCAGCCAGGCAGGCGTATCGGTTGGCGCTGGCCGAGCGAGACGCGGCCGACCCGAAGAACATCACCTTCATCACAGCCGTCACCTCGGAGGGGCGCGCCCGTACCCTCATGCACACGGTTCCCCCGGCACTTGCTGCGGGCATCTTCCTAGCAGCCGGGTTAGTGTTCATGCTCGAACTACTCTCAGGCTCCGATCGATCGGCGGCACGAAGCAGGTCCCGGGACGCCGATAGCGCTGGTCAGCCAGCCGGGCCCGGCGGCGAGCCAGCAGCCGGGTTATCGGAGTCATCGGCGGCTCCGGCGGCCGCAGGCGTTGATGACAACAGGTCTCAACGGACTCGGCCTCGCTGGAGGCCCACTGCCCCCAGATCTTCGGATTGACCGCTGATGAAAGGAGCCGAATGAGCGCAGCGCCCGCGGGGCCGATCTTCGTGGTCGGGTGCCAACGCTCCGGGACGACGCTGATGCGCCTGCTCCTCGACTCGCATTCCCGCATCAGTTGCGGAGCAGAGACGCTGTTCCTGTCCGACATGGAGCGAATCGTCACGTCGGACTGGAGTCGAATGGCCAGATTTGGGTTCAGCCAGCAGTACTGGTTGGACCGGATCGCCGACTTCTTCGGCGGGATGCAACGAGAGTACGCAGCCAACAGGGGCAAGCAACGCTGGGCCGATAAGAGCCCTGAGTACGCCATGCACATCGACTTCATTGGCCGCGTCTTTCCCGATGCACAGTTCATCCACGTGATACGCGACGGCCGCGACGTGGCGGTGTCTCATCGTAAGCGTTTCGGCTACTGGGCCTGCGTAAAGTCCGCAGTCAAATGGCCCAGGTATATTGCAGCAGCTCGCGCCTCGGCGTCCAAGCTCGAACCCGGACGGTACTACGAGGTGCGATATCACGAGCTTGTTGGAGACCTCGAGCAGACCATGAAGCGGGTGTTCGCCTTCCTCGGCGAAGAATGGGAGCCGCAGATCCTCGAGTACGACAAGCAACCACACGACGTGGCGGACCGCTACCTCAACCAGGTGACCTCCAGGCGGGCCGCGGCAAAGAAGCCAGCCGCCGTCTATAACTCCAGAGTTGGGTCTTACCGCCAGGAACTGGACCCTATGGTCCGCACGCTCTTCTGGCTGACCTCACGGTCGACGTTGAAGGAGCTCGGCTACTCGTAGGGCGGCGGCTGTCCCTCCCGTCCGTCGGCGCCGGCACACACCCGAAGCGTGCCGGCCAGTCGGCATTCCGACCGATCCGAAACTCGGGCCAGGCTCCTCAACTATTGAACCGACCCTGTGTGATCGCCAGTCCGACGGTTGCCAACGATTCGACGGCGTCCGCGCCGCGTTGCACGTGTACGGCGACGTCGCGACGCTCAGCGGCCGAGAACGGCTTCAGCACCCAGGCCGCCGGGTCCTGGCGCCCCGGGGGCCGGCCGATCCCCAGTCGCACCCGGTAGAAGTCGCCGGTCCCCAGCGAGCGGCGGAGCGACTTCAGCCCGTTGTGCCCGTTGTCGCCGCCGCCGAACTTGACCCGTAGGTCGCCGTACGGGAGGTCGAGCTCATCATGCACGACGATCAGCCGATCCGGCCCGGCCTTGTAGAAAGACAGCAGCGCCGCCACCGGGCCGCCGGACTCGTTCATGTACGACCGGGACTTGGCCAGCACGACCCGCTCACCAGGCGATCCGCCGAGCCTGCCCTCGACAGCGAGCGCCCGACCGCTGCGATGCGCCTTCCAGGCACCACCCGCGCGCGTCGCGAGCTCGTCGACGACGAGGTGCCCGACGTTGTGGCGGGTCCCGGCGTACTCGGCTCCCGGGTTGCCCAAGCCGACCACGACCCACGGAATGGCCACGTCTTCTCCCGACGGCCGATACCGGCGGCTGAAAAGCTCGCCGAGCCTCACTCGCCGGCCGCAGTCTCCTCGCCCGAGCCGGCGTCGTCGTCGGAGCCAGCCGGCGCACCCGCCTCGGCGCCGGCGGCCTGCGGCGCCTCGTGCTCCACACCGAGCTCTGCCTCGGCCCCTGCCAGGTCGGCCTCCAGCGCCTCGGCACTCTGCTGGGCGGTCACGTGGACGACGAGCGCCTCCGGGTCCAGGACCAGCGCCGCGCCACTGGGCAGCCTGAGATCCTTGGCCAGGATCTGCGCACCAACGGGCAGCCCCTCGACCGACACCTCCACCGACTGCGGGATGTGCGTCGCCTCGACCTCCAAGGGCACCGCCTGGTGCTCGACGGTGATCAGGGTGTCCGGGGCCGCGTTGCCGACGACGATCACGTGTACGTCGACAGTGACCTTCTCGCCTCGACGCACGAGCAGCAGGTCGGCGTGTTCGATGAAGCCCTTGACCGGGTCGCGCTGCACCTGCTTAGGCAGGGCCAGATGGCTGTCGCCGTCGATCTCGATGGTCAGCAGGGCATTGGCGGTCTTGAGCGCGAGCATCAACTCGTGGCCCGGCAGTGTGAGGTGGACGGGAGCGGTGCCGTGACCGTAGAGGACGGCGGGCACCTTGTCCGCACGGCGGATGCGGCGGGCCGCGCCCTTGCCGAACTCGCTACGCGGCTCGGCCTTGATCTTGATCTCTGCGGACACCGACGACTCCTTGGCACACCGAAACGACACGAGACTGAGACTGTGGCTCCGACGAGGGCGAGGACGCGGCGCCCGTTCGTGGCGCACCGCGTCGATCACGGACTCCGACGACCGCGGGTCCCTCGCCGAGGCAACCCGACGATCCTACCGACGCGCTCTGCTCAGGGCGAAATCAGTCGGTACGTCGAGAGGCGGGCCGCCGACGCAGATCACCGGGCCGGCGCTGCGCCACCCGTCAGGCTCGACCGTCAAAGAGCGTCGTCACCGACCCGTCCTCGAACACCTCGCGGATCGCCTGACTCAGCAGGGGCGCGATCGACAGCGTCGTCAGCTTGTCGAACTGCCGGTCTGCCGCGATCGGCAGTGTGTTGGTGACCACCACCTCGGCGGCCCGACAGTTCTTCAGCCGGTCGACGGCGGGGCCGGACAAAATGGCGTGGGTGGCCGCCAGCACCACCCCGGCGGCGCCCTGCTCCAGCAACGCCTCGGTTGCATGGGTGACGGTGCTGCCGGAGTCGATCATGTCGTCGACCACGACGCAGAACCTGCCCTCGACCTCGCCGACGACCCGGTTGGCGACCGACTCGTTGGGCCGGTTGATGTCACGGGTCTTGTGGATGAAGGCGAGCGGAAGGCCGCCGAGGCGTGCCGCCCACTGCTCGGCCACCTTGATCCGGCCGGCGTCCGGCGACACGATCGCGAGATCCTCGCCGCCGTACTGCTCTGCGACGTAGTCGGCCAGGATCGGCAAGGCCATCAGGTGGTCGACAGGCCCGTCGAAGAACCCCTGGATCTGCGCGGTGTGCAGGTCGACGCAGATGAGCCGGTCGGCGCCCGCAGTCTTGAAGAGGTCGGCCATCAGCCGGGCCGAGATCGGCTCGCGCCCGAGGTGCTTCTTGTCCTGGCGCGCGTAGCCATAGAAGGGCAACACGACCGTGATCCGCTTCGCCGACGCCCGCTTCAGCGCATCGACCATGATCAGGTGCTCCATGATCCAGCGGTTGATCGGCGACGTGTGGCTCTGGATGACGAAGGCGTCGCACCCGCGCACCGACTCCTGGTAGCGGACGTAGATCTCGCTGTTGGCGAACTCCCGGTGGGTGGTCGGCACCACCTGTGTGTCGAGCAGTTGGGCGACTTCCTCTGCGAGCTCCGGATAGGCCATCCCGGAGAACAGCATGAGGTTCTTCTCGGTGGTTCGCTTCAGACCGGTCACGACGACTCCTCCCCGCTGCGGCGCTGCGCATCGGCGGCGGCGCGGTCGCCGGCACTTCCGGGCCGCTTCCGTCGCACCCAGTCGTCGATGTGTCGCTGCGCTCCTGTGCTCACCGCGAGAGCGCCGGGCGGAACATCTCGCCGTACGACGGTCCCTGCGCCGGTTGCCGCACCGTCGCCCACCTCGACCGGCGCGACGAAGACGTTGTGCGACCCGGTCCGACAATGCGCCCCCACCTTGGTCGCATGCTTGGCCTGGCCATCGTAGTTGGCGAAGATAGTGCCGGCCCCGATGTTGGTGCCCTCGCCGATCTCTGCGTCGCCGACGTAGGAGAGGTGCGGCACCTTGGCGCCGTCCCCGATGGTCGCGTTCTTGGTCTCGACGAACGTCCCGATCTTGCCGCCGCTGCCGAGCCGGGTCCCCGGCCGGAGGTAGGCGTACGGCCCGACCTTCGCGCCGGGACCGATCAGCGCGAGAGTGGCGTCGGTCCGCGCGACGGACGCTCCAGTGCCGATCTCGGTATCGACGACTGTGGTGTCAGGACCGAGTACGACGTCGTCGGCGATCGTGGTCGCGCCGCGCAACTGGGTGTTGGGGTGGATGGTGACGTCGCGGCCGAGGCTCACGTCGGTGTCGATCCAGGTCGTCGCCGGATCGACCACAGTGACGCCCTCGCGCATCCAACGCTCGACGATGCGCCGGTTGAGCTCGGCGCCGAGCCTCGCCAGCTGGACCCGATCGTTGACCCCCTCCACCTGCCACGTGTCGGCGATGGCGAAGGCGCCGACACGGCTGCCGCCGTCGTGCAGGAGCGCGAGCACATCGGTCAGGTAGACCTCACCCTGCGCGTTGTCGGTGCCGACCCGCGGCAGCGCGTCGCGGACGGCGCCCGCGGAGAAGGCATAGACCCCGGTGTTGACCTCGGAGATCGCCCGCTGCTTCGGGGTGGCGTCCCGCTCCTCGACGTTGGCCGTCACCGAACCGTCGTCGGCGCGGATGATGCGGCCGTAACCGCTCGGTTCGGGCAGGGTCGCCGTGACCACCGTCGCGGCGTTGCCTTCGGACAGGTGGGCCTCGTGCAAGGCCCGCAGCGTCTCGGCGGTCAGCAGCGGCACGTCGCCCATCGTGACTAAGATTTCGCCGTCAATCTCGCCGAGCGCCTGCAGTGCACACCACAAGGCCCGCCCGGTGCCGGGGACGTCGTCCTGCTCGACCACCGCAGCGGCTGGGTGGAGCTGGCGCGTGTGCGCAGCGACTGCATCCTCGTCATGGCGTACGACGACGACGAGGTGCTCGGCACCGACGTCGCGGGCGGCGTACAGCGCGTGAGCGAGGAGGGACCGACCGGCGATCCGGTGAAGCACCTTGGGGGTTGCCGACTTCATCCGGGTACCGCCGCCGGCGGCGAGGACGACCACTGCCGCAGGGCGGGTCGAGGTCACGTGGCCGGCTCCTCAAGGTTGTCGGGTCGCTCCCCCGCCTGGCTTCGATCCAGGACCTCAAGCTTCAAAGGCTCGCGGGCTGCCAGATTACCCCACAGGGGACTGCTCGGCGTGCCCGGGAAGGCGCACCTCTGCGACGCCCAAAGTCTGCCATACCGACCCCTTGTCGACGGCCGTCCTGCGGCTTGCGAGCTGCCGATCGCCGTACCGCGTCGCGCGTGAACGCCTGCCGAATCCGAGGACCGGCGGTGATGACGGGGGCGCTGGGTGGGTACATGGCGGCGTAGGCACTTCCGACTTACGCTAGCGTAGGTTACGTTGGCGTAGGTACGGACCGCTCGGCTCGTTCCAGCGCCACGAGACCCCGACGAGGACACCGGCCATGACTCAGGCAACTGCCGTCGCACAGACCACTGCTACCACTCCTGCCGCACCCGACGACCTCGGGGCGGACCACGCCACGCTTGGCTCTGACCGACAGTCGCGAGGCGAACAGGTGGCGCTGGCCATCTTCATTGTGATCCCCTTCCTCGCGCTGGTTGCTGCGATCCCGATCGCATGGGGCGGCTGGCTCGGCTGGCACGACGTCGTGATCGCGTTCGTCATGTACGCGATCACCGGACACGGCGTGACCGTCGGCTACCACCGGCACTTCACCCACAAGGCGTTCAAGCCCAACCGGCCGCTCAAGATCGCCCTGGCCGTCGCGGGCTCGATGGCGATCCAGGGGCCTGTCGTCCGGTGGGTCGCAGACCACCGCAAGCACCATAAGTTCTCCGACCGCGAGGGTGACCCGCACTCGCCGTGGCGGTACGGCGAGACCGTCCCCGCTTTGGCGAAGGGCCTCTTCTACGCGCACATGGGGTGGCTCTTCGACACCGAGCAGACGCCACAGCGGCAGTACGCGCCCGACCTTCTCAAGGACCGCGACATCGTCAAGATCTCGCGCGCGTTCCCGTGGTTCGTCCTCGTCTCGCTGCTGCTGCCGGCGCTCGTCGGTGGTCTGTGGTCGATGTCGTGGGAGGGCGCGGCGACTGCGTTCTTCTGGGGCTCGCTGGTGCGGGTGGCGCTGCTGCACCACGTCACCTGGTCGATCAACTCGATCTGTCACGCCGTCGGCCAGCGGCCGTTCCGGTCCCGCGACAAGTCCGGCAACGTCTGGTGGCTGGCCATCCCCTCGATGGGTGAGTCGTGGCACAACCTCCACCACAGCGACCCCACCTGTGCCCGGCACGGCGTTCTGCGCGGTCAGGTCGACACCTCCGCCCGCATCATCTGGGTGCTCGAGAAGCTCGGCTGGGTCGAGGCGGTGCGCTGGCCCGTCCGTGAGCGGCTCGAGATGAAGCGGGTCGAGCCGACTCGGGTGTGACCGGCCCGTCGTCGTACGGCTGTGATGTCGCCGTACGGGCAAGGTCGGCCACGAGATGACGCGGGGTTGAGCACGGCCACCAACAAGCCGGCTCCCCGGTCCCGCATGACCAGCGCCGAGCGGCGCGAGCAGTTGATCGACATCTCTCGGTCGCTCTTCGCCGAGCGCGGGTTCGAGGGAACGTCGATCGAGGAAGTGGCCGCCCGCGCTGGCGTCTCCAAGCCGATCGTCTACGAGCACTTCGGCGGCAAGGAGGGGCTGTTCGCCGTCGTCGTCGACCGCGAGGTGCGCCGGCTGCTGGAGATGATGCGCTCGTCGCTGACGGCGGGCCACCCGCGCGAGTTGCTCGAGCAGGCGGCAGTGGCGCTGCTGGACTACATCGACAACTCCTCCGACGGCTTCCGGATCCTGGTCCGGGACTCGCCGATCGGCTCTGAGTCGGGGTCGTTCGTGTCGATCATCGGCGACATCGCGACCCGGGTGGAATACATCCTCGCCGACGAGTTCAAGGCTCGGGGGTTCGGCGCCAAGTTCGCCCCGATGTATGCGCAGATGCTGGTCGGGATGGTCGCCACCACAGGCCTGTGGTGGCTCGACGTCCGCAAGCCGGCGAAGGATGTCGTGGCCGCGCATCTGGTCAACCTCGCCTGGCACGGCCTCTCCGGCCTCGACAAGCGCCCGACGCTCGTCACCCGGGCTCAGTCAGACCGACCCTAGCCGACTCGCTTCCGGTCGCGGGCGGCTGCTCGGCGTACTCCTCGATCTCTGCGCGCAGGCGCGAGCGGAGGTCTTCGTCGGCGAAGGAGAGGTCGACGGCTGCTGTCACCAGATCGACGAGGCCACGCTCGTCGAGACCGAGAAGGTCGGCTGCAATGCCGAGCTCACGGGCCAGCGAGGTGCCGAACATCGGCGGGTCGTCGGAACCGATCGTGAGCGGCACGCCAGCCTTGGCCATCGTGGCGATCGGATGCTCGACCAGCGACTCGACGACACGGGTCGCGATGTTGGAGGTGGGGCAGACCTCGACCCCGATGCGGTGCTCGGCCAGATAGGTCAGCAGCTCGGGGTCGCGGTAGGCCGATGTGCCGTGGCCGATGCGTTCCGCGCCAAGGTCGGTGAGCGCCGACCAGACCGTCTCCGGTCCGGTGGACTCCCCGGCGTGTGGCGCGGAATGCAGTCCGGCGGCGCGGGCCCTGTCGAAGTAGGGCTTGAACTGCGGACGTGGTACGCCGATCTCCGGGCCGCCCAGGCCGAAGGCGACCAGTCCGGCGGGGGCCTCCTCGAGCGCGATGCGCAGCGTCTCCTCGGCCGCCGGCAGGCCAGATTCGCCCGGGATGTCGAAGCACCAGCGCAGGACCAACCCGAAGTCGCGCTCGGCAGCCGCGCGCGCGTCCTCGATTGCCTCGCAGAACTCGGTAGCCGGGATGCCGCGGATGACCGAGGTGTAGGGCGTGCAGGTCAGCTCGGCGTAGCGGATCTGCTGGCCGGCCATCTCCTGCGCCACCTCGTAGGTGAGCAGTCGGACGTCGTCGCCGGTGCGGACCAGGTCGACAACGCTGAGGTAAATATCGACGAACGCGGCGAAGTCGGTGAAGACGAAGTAGTCGGCGAGCTCGTCGGGGTCCTTGGGGACCGGCGTGTCGGGGTGTCGGGCGGCGAGGTCGGCGACGATCCGTGGCGACGCGGAGCCGACCTGGTGTACGTGCAGCTCGGCCTTGGGGATGCCCGCGATCAAGTCGGTGAGCGACGGGTCTGTCATCCGTCGCAGACTAGCGGGGCGCTCTCGCCGAAGCCGGCTCAGGTTGCAGGATCTCGACCCGGTTGCCGGACCCGTCTGCGGTATAGAAGCGTCGGTAGCCGGGGAAGTCGTCGTCCCAGGCCACCTCGAAGCCAAGGCGCCGGAGCTGATCGGCCACTGCAGCGATGTCCTCGACGACGAACGCCTGATGCGCCTTGGCGGCCGCCCGGAACGGTTCCTCCACCCCGACATGGAGCTCGTAGCCGTTGCCGCGGAACCAGCACCCGCCACGAGCGGCGAGCGCCGGAGGCTTGGCGACCTCGGTGAGGCCGAGCGCCTCGACGTAGAACTCCCGGACGGCGTCCTCGCCACCTGCCGGGCAGCAGACCTGGACGTGGTGCAGAGCGATCATCAGCTGCTCGCCCCGCCTCGACGGCGGGCGACGACGAAGATCCGCCGGAACGGCAGCACGGTCCCGAACTGTTGGGCGGGATAAGCCTCTCGCAGCATGGCCTGGTACTCCGGCACGAACACCTCCCGTTGCTCCACGCTCAACGCCTGGAGCACCGGCCGCGCGCCGGTGCCGGATATCCATCGGAAGACCGGATCCGGCCCGGCCAGCACGTGCAGATAGGTGGTCTCCCACGCCCCGACCTCACAGTCGAGCAGGGCCAGGTCGCCTAGGTAGGTCGCGGCGTCGAAAGCCGCCGGCCGCTCGACGTCCGAGGTGGCCGCGGCAAAGCGCGGGTCGGCGGCCAGGTCGGCCAACAAGCGATGGCTGGGCTCGTCGAAGTTGCCCGGCACCTGGAAGGCGAGCCAGCCACCGGGCACGAGCGATTCCAGGAGCCGCGGCAGCAGCTGCCGGTGATCGGGCACCCACTGGAGCACGGCGTTGGCCACCACGACGTCGACTGGCCGGTCTGGCCGCCACGAAGCGACGTCGGCGAGCTCGAAGCGCACGCGGTCGCTCTCGTATTCATGCGCCGAAGCGATCATCTCCGGCGACGAGTCGACACCTACCACGGTTGCGGTCGGCCAACGATCGGCGAGCGCCGTCGTGAGGTGACCGGGCCCACAGCCGAGGTCGACAACGGTCTGCGGCAGGGCGGCGGTGACCCGCGCCAGCAGGTCGAAGAACGGGCGCGAGCGTTCGTCGCCGAACTGCAGGTACGTCGACGGGCTCCAGGTGGCCACGGGCGTTCGCCTCACTTCGCAGGCAGGACTGGTATCTTGACGTCGAGACAGTTTGCCAGTCAAAGAATCTTGATGTCAAGACACTTCAGTCGTTGAGCCGGCGGCACGTCCCGCCGACGTGCGTAAACCCCCGATCCGCGAATTGGGGGCGGGTGAGTGAGGAGGGATCGATGGACGAGGTCGACAGGCTGGTAGCGGCCTGGCATCGGGTTCGGCCGGACCTCGACGTCGCTCCGATGCAGGTGCTGAGCCGGGTGACTCGGCTGGCCAAGCACCTCGACCGGGCTCGCCGGCAGGCGTTCGCGGCCCATCGACTCGAGCCCTGGGAGTTCGACGTGCTCACGGCCTTGCGCCGATCCGGGTCGCCGTACCAGCTCTCCCCGGGACGGCTGATGCGGGAGACGATGGTCAGCTCGGGCACGATGACCAACCGCGTCGACCGCCTCGCCGACCGGGGACTGGTCGACCGCCGGCCCGACCCCGACGACCGTCGCGGCGTGCTCGTCCGGCTCACACCAGCCGGACGCAAGCACGTCGACGCCGCCCTGGCCGACCTGCTCGCCCATGAGCACGACCTGCTCGACGGCCTCGACGGCGAGCAGCAGGCCGCCCTTGCCGACCTCCTTCGCCTGCTGGTCTCCCCCTTCGACGACCAACCCCTCCGTTGACCGGCCAAGCTTGCAGCGTTGACCGGCCAAGCTTGCAGGGTTGAGGGGCCAAGCTTGCAGGGTTGACCGGCCAACCGGGGGTCAGGGTTGGGTGACGAGGCGGGCGCCGGTGACCGGACCGGATGCGCGCTGGACCGAGCGACACAGGCCCGACCCGGCCAGCGCGACGGCGATGTCGATGGCGTGGTCCTCCGACGAGGCGAGGAAGAGGCAGGTCGGTCCGGAACCGGAGACGATCGCACCGAGGGCGCCGAACTCCTCGCCGAGCGCGAGGGTCCGGGCGAGAGCGGGCCGCAGCCGTAAGGCGGGCGCCTGTAGGTCGTTGCTCAGTGCCGAGCCCACGGCGTAGGGGTCTCCTGACCGCAGGGCCGCCATCAGGTCGGGCGACACCTCCGGGTCGGCCACGCCGGCCACCGGCCGCAGCCGGTCCAGCTCGGCGTAGACCTGCGGCGTCGACAGCCCGCCATCGGCGTAAGCCAGCACCCACTCGTAGCCGCCGCGTGCCAGCACCGTGGAGATGTTCTCGCCGCGGCCGGTGCCGACCGCCGTCCCACCGGTCAGGCAGAACGGGACGTCACTACCCAGCCGGCCGGCGAGCTCGGCCAGATCCTCACGGGTCGCGGAAGTGGACCAGAGGGCGTCGCAGGCCACCAACGCTGCCGCCGCGTCCGTGCTTCCGCCCGCCAACCCACCGGCGACGGCAATCGTCTTGTGCACGCTGAGGGCGACCCCGGCCGTCACCTCGTAACACTTGGCCAGCAGCTTCGCCGCCTGGACGGCGAGGTTGGCGTCGTCGGTCGGCAAGGTGTCGGCACCCTCACCGGTGACGCTGACCGTGATGTCACCTGCAGGGGCTGGCCGGGCTCGCACCTCGTCGTACAAGCCGATTGCCTGGTAGACGGTCGCGACCGGATGAAATCCGTCGTCACGCGGTGAGCCGACCGCCAGGCTCAGGTTGATCTTGGCCGGGCTGCGTGCGGTCACCGCCGACAGCATCCGTCAAGGCTACGACGAGGGGTGCTGGGCGCTGCGGTCGAGCGCGTCGGCGATCCGCGCGAACGCTGCGACGTCGAGCCGCTCGCCGCGGGCCGTCGGGTCCACTCCCGCAGTCGCGAGCGCCGCGTCGACGGCCTCGGGGGAGGCGATGCTGGTGAGAGCCGCACGCAGCATCTTGCGGCGCTGCCCGAAGGCACTGTCGATGACGGCGAAGACGCGTTCGCGACCGGCGGTCGAGGCCGGCGGTGTCCGCCGCTCGAAGGCCACCAGACCGGAGTCGACGTTGGGCGCCGGCCAGAAGACCGAGCGGCTGACGATCCCGGCACGACGGGAGGCGGCGAACCAGGCCAGCTTGACGCTGGGCACCCCGTAGACGCGGGACCCGGGCGCCGCTGTCAGCCGCTCGGCCACTTCGAGCTGCACCATCACAAGCCCGCGCTCGATGCTCGGCCGGGTCTGCAGCAGGTGGAGCAGCACGGGTACGGCGACGTTGTAGGGCAGATTGGCGACGAGCACGGTGGCTGGCGGCCCGGGCAGGTCACCAACGCTCAGCGCGTCGGCGGAGACCACGGCGAGCCGACCCGCCTGCTCGGGCGGCGCGAACTCAGCCACCGTCGTCGGCAGCGCCGAGGCGAGCACCGCATCGACCTCGACAGCGACGACCCTGCTGGCGACCGACACCAACCCAAGAGTCAGCGACCCCAGGCCCGGCCCGATCTCGAGCACGACGTCGTCGGAGCCGATCTCTGCAGCCGCCACGACCCGGCGGATCGTGTTGGCGTCGACGACGAAGTTCTGGCCGCGCGCCTTGGTGGGCCGCAGCTCGAGACGCCGGGCCAGCGAACGCACGTCCGCCGGCCCGAGAAGTCTCGGACCGGCGGACGGTGGAGGTGAGTCGGTCAGACCCCGGCCTGCCGCGAGCAGACCGGCCAGGCGCCCCAGCCCTGCGCGGCCTGGACCCGCCTCGCGATCGTGATCTGCTCGTCACGGCTGGCGAGGTTCGCGGTCTGGGCGTAGGCACCGCCGCCGTACGCGAGCCACGTGCCGTAGCTGAACTGCAGGCCGCCGTAGTAGCCGTTGCCGGTGTTGATCGCCCAGTTGCCACCGGACTCACACTGCGCGATCCGGTCCCAGATCGTGTCCCCGCCGCCATAAACCGGCGGCGCCGGTGGCGGCGAGTACGTCTGATGGTGCTTGGTCCCCTGGTAGACGATCTCGGCTCGCGGCGCCACGACGAGCACCCGCTTGACGACCTGACGGCCGTGGACCTCGCCGTTGGTCCCGGTGAGCCGGTAGGTGACCCGCTCCTTGCCCGCTGTGCCGGCCCTGGCGACCCGGCTGCTGCCGACGTACATGCTGCTCGTGGACCGCACGATCGTCTTGTAGGGCACCTTGACCATGACCGTGCGCATCGCGCCGAAGACGCGGGTGACCACGATCCGGCTGCCGTCGTTGACGGTCCCGGACAGTCGCGGGCTCACCTTGTCGTTGGCGTCCAGCCGGACGTGCTGGCTGAGCAGAACCTCGCCGACGGTGAGTCCGGTCGTAGTGACCTTGGTCGGCTTCTGGTCGCCGACCTTGAGCGTCACCGTCTTCGGCGTAGCGACCGACAGGTGCAGGCCGGAGCGACTGATGAACGCCGACCGGCTGACCGACAGGTCCGAGCCCGGGGCGAAGTGCTCGCCCAGCTGGGAGAGCGCCGCATTGACGGTGCGCGCCGTCGTCCAGAAGGTGTGGCGCTTCCCGTCGATGGTGATGGTCAACTGGCGGCCGTAGGCGACGGCGATGTGCGTGCCGTCGGTGACCTTGGTGGTCAGCGCGGGCGCGACCGCGTCGTGCGGGCCGACCGTGATGCCCTGATCGTGCAGGACCTGGGCCACCGTCTGGTCGGATGTCTTCACGACCTTGGACGTGCCGTCGACCGACACGGTGACTGAGGCCGCGTCGGCTGAGTGGGCGAAGGCGCCGACGGCGATGGCGATGGTGATGAAGGCGGACAGAATCGCGATGGCGATCTTTTTCGACACAGCTCTCCCGAGAATCTGGCTCTCCGGTCCACAGGCGGTGCGAGCCGGGCTGAGGGGGGTTGCCCGGCTGGCCTGCTTCCGGCCAACGTTTCGAGACACTGCCAGAAGATGCGGCCCGGTGGCAAAGTTCTCTTAGGTTTGCCGCCTCGCTAGGTGACTCAGGTCACGCCAACCCCACCAGCCTCCGCCATCCTTCGCCGAGGAGTCACACTTCGTCCGTCCAGGAGCCACGGTTTACGTTCCTAGGGAGTCAGCGGCCGGTGCCCCAGGAGCCGCCGAACGCTGTGTCGGTGTTGGCGTTCAGCGCCCGACAGAGCTCCTCGAGGTCCATCTCGCGGACCTCCGCCATCGCCCGCACGGTCGTCGGCACGAGGTACGACGAGTTGGGCCGGCCTCGATGCGGCATCGGTGCCAAGAACGGCGCATCGGTTTCGACAAGGATCCGGTCCAGCGGCGCAGCCGCTAGCGCCACGCGCAGGTAGGCGGCGTTCTTGAAGGTCACCGTGCCGGCGAAGCTCAGGTACGCGCCGCGGTCGAGGCATTCGCGGGCGAACTCCACGTCGCCAGAGAAGCAGTGCAAGACAGTGCGCTCCGGCGTCCCGTGCTCGTCGAGCAGCGCCAGCACGTCGTCGTGCGCATCGCGGTCGTGGATGACCAGCGTCTTGCCGAGCCGGTGCGCCAGCTCGATGTGCGCGGCGAACGAGCGATGCTGCGCCGCGTGGCCTTCCGGCCCGGTCCGGTAATAGTCGAGCCCGGTCTCACCGATCGCCCTGACGCGCTGGCTCGAGCCGGCCAGCTGTTCGATCTCCGCGATGCCCGCGGAGAGCTCCCCGATGTCGTCGAGGCGGGGCGCCTCATTGGGATGGATGGCGACCCCGGCCACGATGTCGTCGTACTGCTCGGCGATGCGGACGGCCCAGGCCGCACCAGGCAGGTCGCAGCCGATCTGCACGATCCGCGGGACGCCGACGCTAGCGGCCAGTCGAAGCGCCTCCCCGGGCTCTAGCCAGCTCTCGCCGTCCTCGATGTCGAGGTGGCAGTGGTTGTCGACGACGGGCGACGGCAGCGGCTCCGGCAGGACCGGCCGGCTGGTGTCGCGCTGGTTCCCGAACTGCTCGTTGACCCGCGACCGCATCGGAAGGGGCGTGTCGACGTGCGGCGGCGGCTCGTCGGTGCCCCCGTGGTAGTCCTCGGCGCCACCGACGGTGGAGCCGGTCATGACGCGTCGTCGAGGCGCGGGAAGAGGGCCGCCCCCTTGGTAAGAACGGCACCGGCCGAGAGCACGCCCCACCGGGCTGCGTCTGCGATGCGTTGATCGACGAGCGAGCCGAGGCCGGCGCCCTCTGCACCGAGTGAGTCCCACAACGAGGCCGCCGTCCTCGGCATCACCGCGGCATGCAGAACGGCGATCGCGCGCAGCGACTCCGCGGCGGCGTAAAGGATCGTGCCGAGCCGCCGCCGGCCGGTGGCGGAGGTGTCCTTCGCGACCTGCCATGGCTCTTCGTCGGCCAGGTAGCCGTTGACCGCCCCGACGAAGTCCGTGACGGCAGTCACCGCTTCGTGGATCGCCACCCTGTCGATCGCCTCGTTCGCGACGGCGACCGTCCGTGCCAGCGCCTCGGCGAGCGCCTGCTCGGCAGTGCCCGCTTCCCCTGGCTCCGGCAGCACCCCGTCGAAGTACCGCCCGACCATCGCTGTCACGCGCGAGGCGAGGTTGCCGAGCCCGTTGGCCAGATCGCTGGCATAGATGGCGCTGAGGTGTTCCCACGAGAAGCTGCCGTCGGAGCCGAAGCCGATCGTCTTCATGAAGTAGTAGCGGTAGGCGTCGGACCCGAAGTGGTCGACGATCTCGCTCGGGTGGATGGCGGTCGCCTTGGACTTGCTCATCTTCTGGCCGCCGACCTGCAGCCAGCCGTGCGCGAAGACCCGCCGCGGCACCTCGACTCCGGCCGCCATCAGCATCGCCGGCCAGATCACGGCATGGAACCTCAGGATGTCCTTGCCGACAAGGTGTACGTCGGCGGGCCAGACGCGAGCGAACGTGTCGGGATCGGTTCCGTAGCCCGCCGCGGTGATGTAGTTGAGCAACGCGTCGATCCACACGTAGAAGACATGCTTGTCGTCCCACGGCACAGGGACGCCCCAGTCGAAGCTCGACCGGCTGATCGATAGGTCCTGCAACCCCTGCTTGACGAACGAGATCACCTCGTTGCGGGCACTCTCGGGTTGCACGAAGGTGGGCTCGCTCTCGTAGAGGGCGAGCAGCCGGTCGGCGTACTTGCTCAGCGCGAAGAAGTAGTTGGTCTCCGACAGGATCTCCACCGGCCGCTCGTGGATCGGGCACAGCTTGGCGCCGCCTTCGCCGTCGATGAGCTCGCCCGGGAGCTTGAACTCCTCGCAGGCGATGCAGTAGGGGCCTTCGTAGATGCCCTCGTAGACGTCGCCGGCGTCGTAGACGTCCTGCCAGAACTCCTGCACCCGCTTGGTGTGGCGGGACTCAGTAGTGCGGATGAAGTCGTCGTTGCTGGCGTCGACGACCGCCAGCACCGGCCGCCACTCTTGCTGGACGAGGCGATCCGCCCACTCCTGGGCGGACACGCCGTGCTCCGCGGCGGCCTCGAGCACCTTCTGGCCGTGCTCGTCGGTGCCCGTCAGGAACAGCACGTCCTCGCCACGCTGCCGGTGCCAGCGCGCCAGTACGTCTGCGGCGACCGTCGTGTAGGCGTTGCCGATCGACGGCGGGGCGGTGACGTAGTAGATCGGCGTCGTGACATAGAACGTCGTGACGGCGCTGACCCGGCCGGGCTGGTTGGGCATGCGCCCATCCTAGAAGTCGCCCCACGGTCGCCGATGCGCCTGCGCCCCTGGATGCGTGGTCGGGCGGATGGCGGCGGCGTAGAGCTCGTTGGTCGGGATGCCCACGTCGGCAGCGACATCGGAACAGGCGGCACGGAGGCGCTGCCCGCCAGCCACCCGATCCTGTACGGCGACAAGGGCCGCCTCGAGATCGGCGGCTGGTGGCGTGGTGGCTCCCGAGACGACCACCGTCACCTCCCCCCGGACACCGCCGGCGGCCCACTCGGCGAGCTCCGCCAAGCCGCCACGCCGCACCTCCTCGTGCGTCTTGGTCAGCTCTCGGCAGACAGCAGCCGCCCGGTCGGCGCCGAAGGCGGCCGCCATCGCGGCAAGCATCTCCGCCGTCCGGTGCGGCGCCTCGAACACAACCAGCGTTCGCGGCTCAGCCGCGAGCTCGGCCAGCCGCCGATCCCGGGCAGCCGACCGGCGCGGCAGGAAGCCCTCGAAGCAGAACCTGTCGACCGGCAGGCCCGACACGGCCAGCGCTGCGGTCACCGCCGACGGCCCCGGGACGACGGTGACCGCCACCCCGGCCTCGACTGCCGCGGCGACCAGTCGGTAGCCGGGGTCGGAGACGCTGGGCATACCGGCGTCGGTCACCAGCAGCACACGTTGGCCGGCGACGAGCGCCTCGACCAGCTCGACGGTGCGCCGCTCCTCGTTGCCCTCGAAGTAGGACACCAACCGCCCGGCCACGGCGACCCCCAGGTCGGCGGCCAGCCGGCGCAGCCGCCGGGTGTCCTCGGCTGCGACCACGTCCGCGGTGACCAGCTCGTCGACCAGGCGAGACGACGCGTCGGCGGGCCGGCCGATCGCCGTACCCGCGATCACGAGAGTCATCCGGGAATCATCGCAGCGCCTCCGTACGATGTCGCCGTGCCCACTACGCCGTCTGCGGCGACATCGCATGGCGGCGCGTCCCCGACCCCGACGGCGCTGCTCGGCCGCGACGTCGACGCAGAGGGGCTCCCTCGCCTCCGCAGACGCTTCACGCCGCTGCACTTCTCCAGCGACGTCGGCCGCGGCTGGATCGCGCCGATCCTCGTCACGATCTTCGTCGGCATCTTCCAGTTCATCGGGATAACGAACCCGCACGACATCAGCTTCGACGAGACCTACTACGCCAAGGACGCCTACTCGCTCCTGGTCAAGCACTACGCCGACTCGTTCGTCGACAACCCCAGCACGCCGAACGTCAACGAGGCCGACGAGATCATCGACTCGGGGTCGACCAAGGGCATCTTCACCGATCAGCCCGAGATGGTGGTGCATCCCGAGGTCGGCAAGTGGATGATCGCCTTCGGCGAGTGGGCGTTCGGGATGACGCCGTTCGGTTGGCGCTTCTCGTCCGCGTTCATCGGGACCTTGATGATCCTCGTCATGTGCCGGCTGATGCGTCGGCTGACCGGGTCGACGCTGCTCGGCTGTGTCGCCGGGCTCTTGCTCGGTTTCGACGGGCTGCACTTCGTGATGTCGCGGTTCGCCCTGCTCGACATCTTCCTTGCCTTCTGGCTGCTTTGCGCGACCCACTGCCTGGTTGCGGACCGCGACTGGGCACGAGCCCGGATGGCTCAGCGGTTCGAGACTTCTCCCGGGACTCGGCAGCTTGGCTTCGGACCGATCCGGGGCCTGCTGTGGCGTCCGTGGCGGGTCGCGGCCGGCGTCTGCTTCGGTCTGGCCTGCGGCACGAAGTGGAGCGGTGTCTTCGTGCTCGCTGGGCTCGGAGTGCTGTCGTGGGCGTGGGACTGCGGGATGCGCCGTGCGCTCGGTGTCCGGCTGGCGGTGGTGAAGTCGTTCCTCGTCGACGGGCTGCCGGCGTTTGTGTCCGTCGTGGTCATTGGGTTCCTGGTGTACGTCGCCAGCTGGATGGGGTTCCTGATACATGCCCAGCTGTTCGAGGACGCCTTCGGGCACGCGAACCAGCCGCACGAGACCAACTGGAGCTCGGTCAACGACTACGGCGGCCACCCCCACGGCCCGATCGAGGGAGCCCTGCACGACCTCGACATCTTGTGGAACTACCACATCGCCGTCTACGACTTCCACACCGGCGCCTACATCAACGCAGCCCATCATCCGTATCAGTCCAACCCCGGCGGGTGGCCGCTGATCAACCGGCCAATCGGCGTTGCCGCCACCAGCGGTGGCCCGGCCCAGGTCGTCGGCTGCCCGCCGGGCGAGCAGTGCGTCAGACAGGTGCTGGCGATCGGGACCCCGGCACTGTGGTGGGGAGGAGTCATCGCGCTCATCGCCGGAGCCGGCTACTGGCTCAGCAAACGCGACTGGCGATTCGGCATCCCGGTCGTCGGGGTGCTGACGACATGGCTCCCGTGGTTCCGCTACGACCAGCGACCGATCTTCTTCTACTACGCGGTCGCAATCATCCCGTTCACAGTGATGGCAGTGACCCTTCTGCTCGGCAAGGTCATCGGTCCGGCCGACGCGACGAGGATCCGCCGCACGTGGGGCGTCGTGTTCGCCGGCGCCTTCTTCTTCTTGGTCGCGTTGAACTTCGTCTACTTCTACCCGATCCTGAGCAACGGCTTGCTCAGCAACCAGGCCTGGAACGACCGGATGTGGTTCACCCACTGGATCTGACCGGCGCCGTTTAGCCCTCGCGGCATGAAGGTCACTCCGGCGATCGCGCGAGGTGTCCCGCAGCTGTCAGCAATCTTCGGATAAAGGGGACATAAGAGCCAGACTGTCGTAAATTTTTTCTTGAGGCTCGGGGCTCGCTGACCGCACAGCAGGAGGGCCCTTATGGCGTCACGGATTGTCCCAGCTATCGGCGCTTCGCTGTGCCTGGTCGCCCTCGTCATCGCCGGCCCTGCCGTTCCGTCCGACGCCTCCGTCAAGGCGGCCGCCAAGCCGCTGACACAGGCCCCGCAAGCCTGGCTTCAAGTCAGCGCCAGCGGAGAGTTCGCCTGCGGCATCCCGACCGACCAGTCGTTGTGGTGCTGGGGTGACAACAGGGTGGGCGAGCTCGGTCAAGGTGACGTCAACTCGGGTCAGTCCGGTGCTCAACAGACCGGCCCCGCAGGCGAGTGGGCCTCGGCGTCGGTGGGCGTCGACCATGCCTGCGCTGTCCAGACCAACGGCACCTTGTGGTGCTGGGGGAACAACCAGTACGGCCAACTGGGAACCGGCACCGTGACCAACGAGTACGTGCCTACCCAGGTGGGTTCCGCGAGCAACTGGGCGGCCGTGAGCCTGGGCGCCGACCACAGCTGCGCAATCCGCTCCGACTCCACCCTGTGGTGCTGGGGATTGAACGACCACGGTCAGCTTGGTGACGGAACCCTGACGAACGAAGACAGCCCCGCACAGATCGGCCAAGGGATGGCCTGGGCCGCGGTCACCGCAGCCGGTGACCACAGCTGCGCGGTGAGTACTGCCGGCACCTTGTGGTGCTGGGGCGCGAACGCCGAGGGTGAGCTGGGGCTTGGAGACAAGGTCGACAGGAAGCTCCCGACCCAGGTCGGCGACCAGGCCGGCTGGGCCAGCGCGAGTGCTGGCCCACGCGAGACCTGCGCCCTCACCACGGCACACGCGCTGTGGTGCTGGGGGGACACGAACGGGACGAAGCCGAAGCTCCTGCCGAAGGCCATTGGAACGCTGCGGAAGTGGGCCTCTGTGGCCGCGGGAGACGAGGACACATGCGCGACGCTCGTCAGCGGCAAGATGATGTGTTGGGGCGACAACTCGTCCGGACAACTCGGCCAGGGCAACACCAAGGCCTCGCTGCGGCCGGAGTTGATGTCGTTCCGGTCCGGCTGGTCCGCCGCGACCTTGGGCGAGCAGTTCGTCTGCGCCATCCGCAGCGGGACCCAGTCGTTGTGGTGCTGGGGGGCCGGGGAACGCGGCCAACTCGGCGATCACAGCCGCGACCCCCGTTACCTGCCGACACCGGCCGGCCTCGCGACCCAGTGGGCCACAGTGTCGAGCTCCGGCGGAAACCAGACCTGCGCCATCCTGGCCGTGAAGCACACCGTGCCCGGCCCGCTGTACTGCTGGGGAGACAACGACCGCGGTCAGGTCGGCGACGGGACGACCCAATCACGCAACCTGCCTGAGTTGATCGACAGCGGAACTAACTGGACCGCCGTGACTGGCGGCAGCTCGTTCAGCTGCGGCATCCAGGCCGGCGGCAGCCTCTGGTGCTGGGGCGACAACGACAATGGTCAGCTCGGCGTCGGAGACACGGTGGAACGCGATGCGCCTGCCCGGGTCGGCGCTCAGTCCGACTGGATCAGCGTCAGCGCCGGCAACGACCACGTCTGCGCGGTCCAGGACAACGGCAACCTGTGGTGTTGGGGGAACGGCGCAGCCGGTGACCTCGGCGACGGAGGCACCCAAGACTCCGACACGCCGGTCCAGGTCACCGGGTCCGACTGGTCGTCGGTCTCCGCCGGAGTCGACCACACGTGCGCGCTGACCTCCGCCGGGGACGCCTGGTGCTGGGGAGCCAACGGACACGGTGAGCTCGGCGACGGTACGACGACCTCCAGCGACGTTCCGGTGGCGGTATCCGGGTCCGCGACGTGGACGCAGATCGACACCGGAGGCGCCTTCACCTGCGCCCTCGACGATGCGAGCCAGCTGTGGTGCTGGGGCGAGAACGACAACGGCCAGCTCGGCCTCGGCGACACTTCGGATCGGCAGAAGCCGGCGATGCTGACCGGCTCGGGCTGGACCGATGTCAGCGCGGCCGCGGACCACGCCTGTGCGAACCAGGTCAAGGGACTGAGCTTCACCGAATGGTGCTGGGGGCGGGCCGTCCTCGGCGATTTGGGCGACGGCAAGACCTCCGGCTACGACGACGTGCCGACGCAGCTGCAGTACCAGATGGGCGACCCCTGGCAGGCGACGTACACGTTCGACGACCGGACCTGCGCGATGAAGGACTTCCTCGAGTGCTTCGGCGACGCGCAGGGTGGCTGGCTGGGCGACGGCACCGCCACGGCGTACGAGGCCATGCCGTCCCTCAACGTCATCGTGCCGCAGTAGCTCTGCCGCCTAAAGCGCTGATCCGCACCCGATCTCCATCCGCAACGCCAAAGCGGCCGACACAACGGAGGCACCAAATGCCCTGGCTGACCTTACGTACGCGAACCCAGTCCGCGTCCTGGCTCATCCTGCCTGCCAGCATGGCGATGGCAGCCGCGCTGGCACCGGCGCCGGCGGCTCAGGCTGTCGGACCCGACACGACCGGTGCGGTCTGGTCGTCGGTGACCGCAGACGGTTCGCACAGCTGCGCGATCAAGACCACCGGCAAGATGTGGTGCTGGGGCGACAATGCCGACGGAGAGCTGGGTGTCGGCGACATCATTCCCCGCGACATACCGACCCGGATTCACGCACGGGGAGACTGGCTGGCGGTGAGCGCCGGGACCGAGCACACCTGCGCGATCCGGTCCGACTCGACCCTGTGGTGCTGGGGCGACAACGAGGATGGGCAGTTGGGCCTCGGTGACACGCAGAACCGGCTGGTGCCGACTCGGGTCAACAAGAACACCTGGGTAGCGGTCACGGCCGGCGGCCTCCACACGTGCGCCATTCGCTCCGATGCCACCCTGTGGTGCTGGGGCGACAACGAGACCGGTCAGCTGGGACTGGGGGACACGCAGAACCGGCTGAGACCGGCCCAGGTCGGCTCGGACTCGTGGGTCGCCGCCACAGCCGGCGGCCTCCATACCTGCGCGATCCGCTCCGACGCGACTCTGTGGTGCTGGGGGGACAACGAGGATGGTCAGTTGGGTGCCGGGAACTTCGCCGCCCAGGAATCCCCCAACCAGGTCGAGTCGGGCGGCAACTGGGTGGAGGCGTCGGCCGGCGGAATGCACACGTGCGGCATCCGCTCCGATGCAACGCTGTGGTGCTGGGGGGACAATCTCCACGGCCAGCTGGGTCTGGGGAGCCAGACGGCCGAAACCTCACCCATGCAGGTGGGAGCGTCTGCCGACTGGCTCGCTGTGACAGCCGGCAACCTGCACACGTGTGCGACCCAGCAGGACGGCTCGCTGTGGTGCTGGGGATGGAACCGCTTCGGGCAGCTGGGCGTCGGAGACACCCAGAACCGAACCTCCCCTGCCGTTGTAGGCACGACCAATGGGTGGCAGACGCCGGCTGCCGCAGGCTTCCATTCGTGCGGCATTATCAAGCAAACCCTGTGGTGTTGGGGCGCGAACTCGCTGGGTCAGCTCGGCACCGGTGACACTTTGCAGTGGCTGGTTCCTGTCCGCATCTGAGTCAAGTCAGCTGCTCGACGACCCGCTGTCTGGGCTGGCCTGTCCGTAGGAGACGGTGCCGGAGTACGACGACTGGCGGACCGTCACGGTGAAGGCGTCGCCGTCATCCAGGGTCCAGTGGTCGTAGCTGGCGTAGGCGGACCCGAACACGAAGACCACCTGAGTCGGGCTCCAGGACAGGACCTTGACGCCAATACAGTCGCCACCGTGACGCGGGTTGCCCGCGCCGGCCTGCCATGAGTGGGTGTCGTCGGAGATCCAGAGACCCTGGAGTCCCCACCACCGGCCGTTGTCGACGTACTGCCCACACGTGGTGTCGTTTGCTCCCCACGAGTTGTGTGGGCGGTGCCGGAAATGGCGGCCACTGATGGTGACCGTCGGATTGTTGACGTCGCCGGTGATCGTCACCGACTTGACGGTCGGCGTCGCTGGCGCTGTCGCTGCACCCGCTGGGCTGGTCGAGAGAGTTGCTGCTGTAAGCAGAGCGACGACGGCAGCCGCCGTCGACAGCGCGAGACCCTTCATAGCTGCTCCTGAGTGACATCGTGGCGACCCGCCCTCGGCGCCGCCCCAGCACAGCGAACCACTGGCCCCTGCCGGTGTCCAGAAGTTGCCGGGCTGCCGGTCGCCGCCCTTCCGCCTGCCTTGCCCTGCCCGATCACCGGCTGCGGCAATCCGAAGTCGCCCCCATGCCGAACTCCATGCGAGACGTCGGCTCACAGCCGCGGTCGCAAGGACCGCACGGTCGGCGGACGAGGAGAAACCATGAACCCACTTCGGGGAGCGAACCGAATCACGGCCCGCTCCGTAGCAATCGGCATGATCGGTCTGCTGACCGCTGGGCTGGCTGCCGTGGCCGGACCGACGATGGCCTCGGCCCATGAGGGCGGCGCGTCGATGGGCGGCATGCAGATGTCCGGCAGCCCGGCAGACGTCGGCACGACGCAAGGCTGGTACCGCGGCCACACCGTCACGTTCACCTACACCAAGGACTTCTCCTGCGGTCAGCCGCCGACCAGCGGCGCGGACTCCGGTTGCGAGCTCGGCGCGATGTACGACCGAGTGCCGGCAGGCGACTTCGACCCGCTCTATGTGATCGTGCCGCTCGGCTTCACGCCCAACCAGGACACTCTGCAGTGCCCCACCGCGGGGGCCTGCATCGACCACCCGTCGACGATCGACCTCAGCCGCGTCTTCGGCAGCGGCACCGAGAACAACCTGTTGCCGCCGCACAGCCACCTGATCACGACGCTGGCCGACAAGAAGGCCGAGTGGTGGGACGTCGACGTGATCGGCGTCTCCAACCAGCACACCTGGGACCGGATCGTGGCGGCGAAGAGCTACCGCTTCGTCAACCATCTGCGCCGCGCCGACAACCCCAACGTCACCGACAACATCCCGACCAACCTCTTCCTCTACTTCTCAGCCAGCTGAGGAATCGACCGGCGGGGCGGCG
>JAICMS010000044.1 GCA_025929075.1 Propionibacteriales bacterium | reverse complement strand
GAGTTCCGCGGCCGTAGCCGAACCATCGGCGGAACGCTGGTCGAGGAGTAAGGCTGTGGAAGCGCTGACGACGCCACCCGAACTGTGGGACGAGGCAGAGCGGTGGAGCCTCGACGAGCTGCGCGCGGTCCAGCTCAACCGGCTGCGGTCGACGTTGCGCACGGCGTATGAGGCGGTGCCGCACTACCGCGCCGCCTTCGACGCGGCAGGGGTCCAACCCGACGACCTTCAGGAGCTGTCCGACCTGCAGCGCTTCCCGTTCACCACGAAGGAGGACCTGCGCGACAACTACCCGTTCGGGATGTTCGCGGTGCCGCGCGATGAGGTGGTGCGAGTCCATGCCTCCAGCGGCACAACCGGGCGGCCGACGGTTGTGGGCTACACGCGCCGCGACGTCGACCTGTGGGCAGAAGTGGTGGCCCGCTCGATCCGAGCGGCCGGTGGTCGGGCCGGCGACATCGTCCATGTCGCGTATGGCTATGGGCTCTTCACCGGCGGGCTTGGCGCGCACTACGGCGCCGAGCAGCTCGGCTGCACCGTGGTGCCGGTCAGTGGCGGGATGACCGAGCGGCAGGTCCAGCTGATCACGGACTTCGAGCCGCGGGTGATCATGGTGACGCCGTCGTACTTCCTAGCGATCGTCGACGAGATGGAACGGCAGGGCCGGGACCCTGCGGCGTCGTCGCTGGAGATCGGGATCTTTGGCGCCGAGCCGTGGACCGACCAGATGCGCGGCGAGATCGAGCAGCGCTGTGACATGCACGCTGTCGACATCTATGGGCTCAGCGAGGTGATCGGCCCGGGGGTCTCGCAAGAGTGCGTGGAGACGAAGGACGGGCTGCACATCTGGGAGGACCACTTCCTGCCCGAGGTCATCGACCCGGTGTCCGGCGAGGTGCTACCGGACGGGGAGCGCGGCGAGCTCGTCTTCACATCGCTGACCAAACAGGCGATGCCGGTCATCCGCTACCGCACCCGCGACCTGACCAGGTTGCTGCCGGGGACCGCCCGGCCGGCGTTCCGGCGGATGGAGAAGGTCACCGGTCGGACCGACGACATGATCATCTTGCGTGGCGTGAACCTCTTCCCGAGCCAGCTCGAAGAGCTGATCCTCGAGATTCCCGAGCTGGCGCCGCACTACCTGTGCCGACTGACGCGGCCGGGCCGGATGGACGTGCTCACCGTGCTGGTCGAGGCCCGCGAGGCGTCGTACGGCGAGGATGCGGCCGGGGTCGGCGCGCGGCTCGCCCATCTGGTCAAACACCGGATCGGTGTCACGGTCGAGGTCGAGGTGGTCGAGCCGCATGCCCTCGAACGCTCGATGGGCAAGGCCAAACGCATCGACGACCAGCGCCACTTGTAACCGGCCGTCTCCCTCCCGCACCACGCCGACCAAACACCCGCGGCGGCCCAACTGGGTCGCTTTGTCCAGATTCCGCCCGCGCCAAGGGCTCCGGCCGAACAACCCGGGCCGTTGACGCGCCTTGAGCGGTTCACGGATCTTGAGCGGTTGGTGTCGCCCGAGCGACCGCAAGCGATCAAGATCGGTCGGTCGGTACGGCGATAGCCGGTCGGCGTACGGCGACGATGAGCGGCTCGTGTCGCTCGAGCAAGGCAAACCCCTCAAGATCCGTGGGGTCGAGGGGCCGCCACGGAGACGGCAACAGGAGAGGGTGGCGGCGGGGCGGTCGCCGTACAGTCGCGGACGTGACGACTCTGCTCAGCGACATCGTGGTGATCGACCTGACCCGAGCGCTGGCCGGTCCGCATGCGGCGATGATGCTCGGCGACCTCGGCGCGCGGGTGATCAAGGTCGAGGCGCCCGAGCACGGCGATGACAGCCGCGGGTGGGGGCCGCCGTTCGTCGGGGATGGCGCGCAGCGACAGTCGACGTACTTCATGTCCTGCAACCGCAACAAGGAGTCGGTCACCGCGGACCTCAAGTCCGAGGACGGCAAACAGTTGCTGCGCCGGCTCGTCCGGCAGGCCGACGTGGTTGTCGAGAACTTCCGGCCGGGCGTGCTCGACCGGCTCGGCTTCTCCCTCGACGAGCTCCACCGGATCAACTCCGGGCTGGTGATCCTGTCGATCACGGGCTTCGGTCACGACGGACCGGAGGGCGGCAGGTCCGGCTACGACCAGATCGCGCAGGGCGAGGCTGGGCTGATGAGCCTGACCGGTGTCGCCGGGGAGCCGACCAAGGTAGGCGCTCCGGTCGGCGACATCCTGGCCGGGATGTACGGCGCCTTCGGGGTGCTCGCGGCCTTGCATGAGCGTGAGTCGACCGGTCGTGGCTTGGTTGTCAGGACCAGCCTGCTGGGGGCGATCGTCGGCGCGCACGCCTACCACGGCACCCGGTGGACAGTGGCCGGCGAGGTCTCGGCTCCGGTCGGCAACCACCACCCGTCGATCGCGCCGTACGGGATGTTCCACACCGCCGACGCGCCGATCCAGGTCGCCTGCGGGAGCCAGTCGCTGTGGCGCGCGCTGGCCGGAGTGCTGGGGCTCGACGAGGATGACCCGCGGTTTGCCACCAACGCCGACCGGGTGGCTGCGGGCGCGTCGCTGACCGAGGCGCTGGAGGCTGCGCTGGCCGCTCACAGCGCCGACCACTGGCTTGCTGCCCTGGCGGAGGCGGGGGTGCCGGCGGGCAGAGTCCGGACGCTCGACGAGGTCTACGGGTGGGAGCAGACCCGGTCGCAGGGGTTGGTCATCGAGGTCGACCACCCGATCGCTGGCCGCATCCCGCTGCCCGGGCCGCCGCTCCGCTTCGACGGCCTGCCGTACGCCGGCGGCCGGGCCGCCAACCTGCCCCCGCCGCTGCTTGGCGAGCACAACGCCGCCGTACTTGACTGGCTCGACGAGCGCGAGTCGCATGAGGCGCCCGCTGACCCGCGATGATCACCCGCCAGCAGGCGCGGCGGGACGAATACCCCCAATGAGCGGCAGCTTTCCGGCTGTCAGCGCACGCACTGACAGCGGGATAATCACCTGGCGGCTAGTGAGCGGGGTGGCCGGGGCAAGCCCCCAGGTTCCGGGGCAGGTCTGCCCCGTTAACGGGGGAACCGCCCCGTTAACGGGGCAAACACCTGGCAGCGGGGGGAGCGCGAGCGGGCGGGCTGGGGGGGCTAGAGGACGAGGGTGTGGCCGGGGTCCTCGATCATCTTGGCCAGGTCGGAGAGGAAGCGGGAACCCTGCTCGCCGTCGACCACCCGGTGGTCGAACGAGAGCGCCAGCGTGGTCACCTGCCGCGGCCGAATTTTGTCGCCGACGACCCACGGCTGCGGCCGGATCGCCCCCATCGCGAGGATCGCGGACTCACCCGGGTTGATGATCGGCGTCCCCGAGTCGACGCCGAACACGCCGACGTTGGTGATCGTGAAGGTCCCGCCACTCATCTGCGCCGGCTGCGTCTTGCCGTCCCGCGCCGTCGCGGTCAGCTCGCCGATCGCCTGCGCCAGCTCGCGAGTGGACAGCGAGTCGGCGTCAGGGATGTTCGGCACCACGAGACCGCGCGGCGTGGCGGCCGCGATGCCCAGGTTGACGTAGTGCTTCAGCACGATCTCCTGGGCCGACTCGTCCCAGGTCGCGTTGACCTCCGGCGTCCGCCGTACGGCAACACACACGGCTCGAGCCACAATCAGCAGCGGCGACACCTTGATGTCGCGGAACTCCCGGCTGCCCCGCAGCTTCTCCACGAGTTTGGTGGTCCGGGTCGCGTCGACGGTGACCCATTCGGTGACGTGCGGCGCCGTGAACGCCGACGACACCATCGCCGCCGCGGTCACCTTGCGCACGCCCTTGATCGGCACTCGCGTCTCGCGCTCCCCCGGCCGGGCCGCCCGAGCCGCAGCCGGCGCCGCCTCGCCCACACCCGCGACAGCCCCAGCGGCATGCTGCTCGACGTCCTCGCGCAGGATCCGGCCGTCGGGACCGCTGCCGCTGACCTCGCCGAGGTCGACGCCCAGGTCCTTGGCCAGCTTGCGCACAGGGGGCTTGGCGAGCGCCCGCACCCTGGCCCCGTCAGCACCGCTGCGAGCAGCCGGTACGGCGACGGGCTCGGCCGGCGCCGCCTCGTCGGCCTGCTCCGCCGGCACCTCCGGCACCGGTGCCGGCGCTGCCTCGAACGCCTGCTGCACGTCCTGCTGAGCTGCTGCCGGCGACTGTTCGGCGGGCGCCGCGGTCCCCTTGCGTGGCCGGCGCTTGGCCTCGGTCGTACGCGGGCCGTAACCGACCAAGACCGATGTGCGACCCCCCGGCGCCGGGCCGCCGATCAGCCCGGGCTCAACAGCCTTGTCGTCGCCCGGCGTCTCGACCGCCGGCGGAGGCTCGGCCGCCGACTCACCGGCCCCCTCCACCGCATCACCAGCCGGGGCCGCCGCCGCACCCCCGGCCGAGCCGACGCTGATGATCGGCGTCCCGACCTCGACGGTCTGGCCCTCCTCGACGAGTAGCTCGGCCACCACGCCGGCGTATGGGGTGGGCAACTCGACAAGCGACTTCGCCGTTTCGATCTCGACGACGATGTCGTTGACCTTCACGGTGTCGCCGGGCTTGACCTTCCACGACACGATCTCTGCCTCGGTGAGGCCCTCGCCGACGTCCGGCAGCTTGAACTGTCTGGTGTCTGGCATCGACGTTCCGTTCGGTTGTGGCGGCTAGAGCGAGAAGGGGCGAGTAGCGGCGAGTAGGGGCGAGCGGTCGCAGTGTCGGCCGGCGGTCAGTAGTCGAGGGTCCGGTCGACCGCGTCGAGCACCCGGTCGAGGTCGGGGAGATACTCCTCCTCGATCCGGCTCGGCGGGTACGGCGTGTCGAAGCCTCCGACGCGCAGCACCGGCGCCTCCAACGAGTAGAAGCAGTTCTCCGTCACCCGGGCGGCGATCTCCGAACCGAGGCCGAGGTTGACCGGCGCCTCATGTACGACGACAGCCCGGCCCGTCCGCCGTACCGACTCATAGATCGGGTCGACGTCGAGCGGCGACAGCGTCCGCAGGTCGATGACCTCCAGGCTCTTGCCCTCGCCCTCCGCCGCGGCCGACGCCTGCAGCGCGGTCTTGACCATCGGGCCGTATGCCAACACGGTCACGTCGGTGCCGGGCCGCACCACCCGGGACACATGCAGCGGGTCGGGCTCGGCGTCCTCGTCGAGCTCGCCCTTCTCCCAGTAGCGCCGCTTGGGCTCGAGGAAGACGATCGGGTCGTCGCTGGCGATCGCCTGCTGGATCATCCAGTAGGCGTCGACCGGGTTGGAGCACGCTACGACCTTCAGGCCGGCGGTGTGGGCGAAGTAGGCCTCCGGGCTCTCACTGTGGTGCTCGACGGCACCGATCCCGCCGCCGAACGGGATCCGGATGACGATCGGCATCGGCACCCGACCGCGGCTGCGGAAGTGGATCTTCGCGACCTGGCTGACGATCTGGTCGTACGCCGGGAAGACGAAGCCGTCGAACTGGATCTCGCACACCGGGCGGTAGCCCCGCATCGCCAGCCCGACGGCGGTGCCGAGGATGCCGGACTCCGCAAGCGGTGTGTCGATGACCCGGTCCTCGCCGAAGTCCTTCTGTAGCCCGTCGGTGACCCGGAAGACGCCGCCGAGCTTGCCGACGTCCTCGCCCATGATCAGGACCTTGGGGTCGGCCTCCATTGCGGCCCGCAGGCCCATCGTGAGGCCCTTGGCGATCGTGATCGCGGTCATGCGTGCTCCCCCTCGAAGGACGCGAGGTAGTCGGCGTACTGGTCGTGCTGTAGCTGCAGCTCGGCGGTCTGCTCGGCGAAGACCTGGCCGAAGATGTCGAGCGGGCTGGGGTCGGGCATCGCCAGACAGCCGCTGCGCAGGTGCTCGGCCAGCTCGTCGGCTTCCTGCTCGATGCCGGCGAAGAAGTCGTCGTCGGCAGCCTTCTGGGCGACGAGGTAGGCCTTGACCCTGCTGATCGGGTCGCGCTTCTGCCACGACTCCAGCTCGTCGCTGAGCCGGTATCGGGTCGGGTCGTCGGACGTCGTGTGTGCCCCCATCCGGTAGGTGAACGCCTCGATCAGGGTCGGGCCGCTGCCCTCCCGCGCCCGTTGCAGCGCAGCCTGCGTGACGGCGTACACCGCGAGCACGTCATTGCCGTCGACTCGGACGCCGGGGAAGCCGAACCCGGCAGCCCGCTGGTAGAGCGGCGCCCGGCTCTGCTTCTCGATCGGCACCGAGATCGCCCACTGGTTGTTCTGGCAGAAGAAGACGATCGGTGCGTTGAAGACGCCGGCCCAGACGAACGCCTCGTTGACGTCGCCTTGGCTCGTCGCACCGTCGCCGAAGTAGCCGATCACCGCCGCGTCACGCTCGGGGTCGCCGGTGCCGATGACGCCGTCGCGCTGCAGCCCCATCGCGTAGCCGGTGGCGTGCAGCGACTGGGCCCCGATGACGATCGTGTAGAGGCCGAAGTTGCCTTCCTTGGGGTCCCAACCGCCGTGGTCGACGCCGCGGAAGAGAGCCAGCAGCCGCAACGGGTCGATGCCGCGGGCCCAGGCGACGCCGTGCTCGCGGTAGGTGGGGAAGGCGAAGTCCTGCGGCTTCAGCGCCCGGCCGGAGCCGATCTGCGCCGCCTCCTGACCGAGCAGGCTGGCCCAGATGCCGAGCTCGCCCTGCCGCTGCAGCGCAGTGGCCTCGGTGTCGATGCGCCGGGTGAGCACCAGGTCGCGGTAGAAGCCCTTGATCGCCTCGTCGTCGAGGTCGAAGGTGAACTCGGGGTGCTCGACCCGCTCACCCTCAGGCGTCAGCAGTTGGACGAGGTCGGGTTCGTCGCCTCGATGGCTCGGCCCGAAGACCTCACCGAGGTCGACCGCCGCTCCGGAGTTGCTCAACGTGCGCTCCTTGGCTCATGCGTCGGCTCTTGCGTTACTCGCATTCAGGCTATCGGCCCGCGGGCGTTGGGAGGGAGTCTGGTCCGCTTCGCGGTGATTTCGAGGGGCCTGATTTCCGTCAAGTCCTCGGCGGTCGCCGTACCGGATGAGGCAGAATAGTGAGTTCGCACTTTCCGGGACGGCGGGAGCCAGCCATCGACCAGCCGAGGCCGTCCCGACCAGTTCGAGACCGTTGCAGGGGGATGCCGTCATCGACCCGATGAGCACATCCGATCTCGCCGACTCCCTCCCCGCCAGCCGGCAGACCTCAGGTGAGGCGGGAGCGGAGCAGGAGATCAAGCACGAGCAGGCCGTCGTCGACCGCATCTACGCGCGGCTCGAGGCAGCGGCCGACTCCGCCCGGGCGCTCGCGGCGGAAGGCCATTCGCGCGCGATGCTCGGCCATGACGGCGGGCTCGTGGAGCGGGACGCGATCGTCTACCAGGCCGGTCGGCGGCTGGCCGCCCTCGACGCCGCCCACGAGGGCCTGGTGTTCGGCCGGCTCGACATGCGCGACGGTGAGGACCGCTACATCGGCAGGCTCGGACTGCGCGACGCCGACCGCGAGGTGCTGCTCGTCGACTGGCGGGCACCTGCCGCGGCGGTCTTCTACCAGGCGACCGCCGAGGAGCCGCAGGGAGTCGTACGTCGACGGGTGATCCACTCCCGTGGCGAGCGGGTGGTCGACGTCGAGGACGACCTGCTCGACGCCGACCATGCGCCCGATGACCTCGTGGTGATCGGCGAGGGCGCGCTGCTGGCCGCTCTCCGTCGCAGCCGGGACCACACGATGCACTCGGTCGTCGCGACGATCCAGCGCGAGCAGGACGTCGCGATCCGGGCGCCGCAGCGCGGCGTCACCACGATCGTCGGCGGACCCGGCACCGGCAAGACCGTGGTGGCGCTGCACCGGGCCGCCTACCTCCTCTACACCGACCGCCGGCGCTACGAGTCGGGCGGCGTGCTCGTGGTCGGGCCCAACCCGGTCTTCATGGCCTATATCGAGCGGGTGCTGCCGTCGCTCGGTGAGACCCGCGTGACGCTGCGGGCCATCGGCCACGTCGTCGACGGCGTCCGCGCCACCCGGCATGACATCGCGCCGGTCGCCGTACTTAAAGGCAGCATGCGGATGCGCACCCTCCTCGCCCGCACCGTGCGGGGGCCGGTGCCCGGCGCGCCGGTCCAGTTCCGCATGTTCTACCGCGACGACGTCCTCGTCCTGGACGGCCCCGCGCTGCGACGGCTGCGGGCCGAGCTGCTGGCGTCCGGGCAGCGGCGCAACCGGGTGGTGCCCAAGGTGGCCGACCTGCTGATCGACGCGCTGTGGGAGCAGGCCAGCGGGCAGCGGGCGCAGGAGCGTGGCAAGCACGAGTTCGCCAGTGTGCTTCGGGGAGACCGGGCATTCGGTGAGTTCGTGCGGAGCTGGTGGCCGGTGCTCGACGCCGTCGACGTGCTCGGCTGGCTGGCCGACCGCGATCTTGTCGCCCGGGAAGCCGGTGGGCTGCTGCGCCCCGAAGAGGTTGACGAGCTCGCCGAGAGCCTGGCCGCCGACGACTTCAGCGTCGAGGACGTGCCGCTGCTCGACGAGCTGCGCTACCTGCTCGGCGAGCCGCCAGAACCCGACCCGGAGGCGGACCCACTCGAGGACCTGTACGACGACGAGGTGCCGGAGCTGTCGACGATCGACCAGCGGTGGGACGGCCGGGGCCGGACGGTCGGCTCGATCGAGGACGACGGGTACGCGCACGTGCTGGTCGATGAGGCGCAGGACTTGTCGCCGATGCAGTGGCGGATGCTCGGCCGGCGTGGCCGCTACTCCACCTGGACCGTCGTCGGCGACCCGGCCCAGACCTCGTGGCCGCTGGCTGACGAAGCGGCTAGCGCGCGGGCCGAGGCGCTGCGCGACAAGGACGAACGCGTCTTCCGGCTGACGATGAACTACCGCAACTCCGAGGAGATCTTTGCGCTCGCCGTCGAGTACGCCGGGCGGCGGCTGCCCGACGCCGACCTGCCGACGGCGGTGCGCGCGACGGGTGTCTCACCGCGACGGGAGCAGGTCGCGGCCGGTTCGCTCGCCGTGGAGGTTGCCCGGCTGGTTGACGAGGTGACGGCCGAGGTCGAGGGCGCCGTCGGTGTGGTCGTGCCGGCTGGCTGGGCGGCCCGGGTCGGCGGATGGCTCACGACCCGTCGACCGGACACCCCTTGTCCGGGGAAATGGGGCCCATCGGGCGCCCAAACGCCCGACAAGCGGTGTCTGGATGAGGCGGCGAAACCCCGTGGCGAGCCGGACCGGGTGGATGACGGGCACGGCGGCCGGGTCCGGGTGCTCGAGCCGCTGGACAGCAAGGGCCTGGAGTTCGACGCCACCGTCGTCGTGGAGCCCGACCTCATCGCCGACGGCAGCACCGTCGGCGACCGTACTCTGTACGTCGTGCTGACCCGGGCGACCGAGCGTCTCGTCCTGGTGGGCACCACGGAGCGCTGGCTGCGATGAGCGCAACGCCTGGAGCTGAGGGGGCAGCGGCCGGACTGTTGGCCGAGGTCACCCGGCAGACCGCGTTCGCGCTGATCCGACAAGGGCGCTCCGACGAGGTCTTGCTGCTTGGCGGGCTGCGCCAGGATGTCGACCGGCTCGTCGACGTACCCCTCATGACGGAGCCTCCCGCCGACGGCAAGACGATCGACAGCCTGCTGCTGGTGCCGTTCAGGCAGATCCGCGAGCGTGGCTTCGACTGCATCGACGACGCGGCCCCCCTGTCCGTCATCCACACGCCCATCAGAGCCGAGGTGCCGATCGCCGAGCTGCTCGCGGTGCTGCCGGACGAGCCGATCGGGGTCACCGGGGAGCCGGGCTTCGAGACCAGCGACTCGGAGTACTCCGAACTGGTGCGACGGATCATCAGGGACGAGATCGGCGCGGGTCAGGGCGCGAACCTGGTCATCGCCCGTCGCTTCCGCGCGACGCTTGCCGACTGGGGCGTGACCAAGGCGCTGACCGTCTTCCGCCGGCTGCTCGAGCAGGAGCGTGGCGCGTATTGGACCTTCCTCGTCTTCACCGGCGACCGCTACCTGATCGGTGCCAGCCCCGAACGCCACATCGGCGTACAGGGCAACCGGGTGCGGATGAACCCGATCAGTGGAACCTTCCGGCTCGAGCAGGACGAGTCGACGGCCGCGCGCAAGGCTCGGTTGCTGCGGTTCCTGCGTGACGAGAAGGAGATCTTCGAGCTCTTCATGGTCGTCGACGAGGAGCTGAAGACGATGTGCGACGTCTGCGATCGCGGCGGCCAGATCCTCGGGCCGTACCTCAAGCCGATGTCGCATCTCATCCACACCGAGTACCTCTTGGCCGGGGAGACGAGGAAGGACGTCCGCGACGTCTTGCGCGACTCGATGTTCGCCGCGACGGTGACCGGAAGTCCGGTGGAGAACGCCTGTCGGCTGATCCGCAACTACGAGTCCGAGGGGCGCGGGTACTACGCGGGGGTGCTGGCCCTTCTCGGCAGGGACGCTGACGGTACGGCGACGGCTGACGCGCCGATCGTGCTGCGCACCGCCGACGTCAGCCCGGCCGGGGAGCTGACCGTCACCGTCGGGGCGACGTTGGTGCGAGACTCCGATCCCGACTCCGAGGCCGCCGAGACCCGGGCGAAGGCGGGCGGCATCCTGACTGCCTTCGGGCTGGGGCCGCCGGCGCCCGTCGCCGGCAGCGAGACGATGGAGCTCACCCAGGACGAGGACGTCGTCATCGAGCTCGCCCGGCGCAATCGTCGGCTCAGCCGGTTCTGGCTCCACGACCAGTCCGACAGCACGCCGCATCCAGAGCTTGCCGGCCGGCATGCGGTGGTGCTGGACGGTGAGGACGGCTTCGTCGCGATGCTGCGGCACCTGCTACGCGTGCTCGGAATGACCAGCGAGACGATCCGCTACACCGACTACCGCCCCAACAGCTTCCGGGGTGCAGATCTGGTCGTCGTGGGGCCCGGCCCTGGTGATCCGCGGGATGCCGGCGATCCCAAGATCGCGGCGTTCAGGTCCGCGGTCGACGAGCTCCTCGGCACTGGCCAGCCGTTTCTGGCCGTCTGCCTTGGCCATCAGGTGCTCTGCGGGGCTCTCGACTTCCAGCTGGTCCACAAGGACATCGTGTTCCAGGGCACTCAGTCGGAGATCGATCTGTTGGGTCGGTCGGAGCGCGTCGGCTTCTACAACACCTTTGTCGCCCGCCGCAGCCGGCGCCGGCGCGATGAGGCGGAGGTCACCGCGGACCCCAGCACCGGCGACGTCCACCTGTTGTCGGGGTCGCACTTTTTCGGCGTGCAGTTCCACCCCGAGTCGATCCTGACCGAGCGCGGCTTGGAGATCCTGCGCGAGCTGGTGCTGCGGCTGCTGACCACCCCCACTCCACCTCGACCGGAAACCGAGTCCGACACCGCCGCCCCGAGCCGTACGGCGATCCATAGGCCTCCTCAGTCCGACACCGATGCAACCTGATGGATTTCGGTCGCTAGAGCGACATCAATCCCTCAAGATCGGTCCGCGACATGGCGCGACCACCTGCCGAAACGCCGGATAGGCGGTGTCTGGTTGGGGGAAAGAGAACGCCCCAGCAGCCGGGGACGGGTGAGCTGCTGGGGCGGGCCTGTGGGGTAGGCGGCTGCGATGGCCTCTCTCGTTAGGCGTCGGATCCGAGGGTGAGCTTGACGGTCCGCTGTGCACCGCTGGACGCCACGACGGTGAGGTTGACGGTGTCGCCGGGGCGATACGAACGCACGCCGGCGACGAGCGAGTCGGCGTCCGGGGTGAGCATGTCGTCGATCTTGGTGACCACGTCACCGGGGTGGAGGCCGACCGCGTCAGCGGCGGTGTGACGCTGCACGCGTACGACGAGGGCTCCGGCCGGCAGCCCGATGCGGCCGGTGGCATCGGACACCTTGACGCCGATCTTCGCGTGCGTCGGCTTCTGGTGGTGGAGCAGCTCACGGACGATCGGGATGGCGTCGTTGATCGGGATCGAGAAGCCCAAGCCGATCGAGCCACCCTGCCCGGCGGCGCCCTGGGAGGCGGTCCGGATCGCTGAGTTGATGCCGACCACCTGGCCGGCCTCGTCGACGAGCGGACCTCCGGAGTTGCCGGGGTTGATCGCGGCATCGGTCTGGATGGCCGGGAAGATCGTGGCCTGGTTTCCGACTTCGCCCTGCGTCGTCACGGGCCGGTCGAGAGCGCTGACGATCCCGCTGGTCACCGTGCTCTCGAGGCCGAACGGGGCACCGACGGCGACGACCTGCTGACCGACCCGGAGGGAGTCGGAGTCGCCGAGCGTGGCCGGCCGCAGGTTGGAGACGCCATGCGCCCGGATGACAGCCAGGTCGGTCAGCGGGTCGCGCCCGATGATGGTCGCTCTGGTCATCGCGCCGTTGTTGAAGCTGACGGCGAGCTTGCCACCGTTGAGCGCGACGACCTCGACGACGTGGTTGTTGGTGAGGATCTCACCTTGCGAGGTGAGGATGATTCCGGAGCCGGAGTCGCTCTCGGTCGAAGACGTGGCATAGATCTTGACGACGCTCGGCAGCACCTCGGCTGCCGCGCTCTCGGTCGAGCCCTTGCTTGCTGGGACCTTGAGAGAGGGCCCGACCGAGAGCGAGGAGTTGGGGTTCGACGAAGCGGCGTTGGACGAAGAATCGTTCAACAACGCCGCTCCGCCGAAACCTGCGGCTCCGCCGGCCAGGGCACCGACAAGGAGCGCAGCCCCTACGACGCGTCCCCCGCGCCGCGAGTCCGCTGGTGGAGGATTCAGCGGGAACGCGGGTGGGTAGGGCGGAGGAAACACGCCGCTGTTCACACGCTTCAGCATCCGGCGCTCGACTGAGTACTGGCTGAGAGCCGAACCAGATCCCCCTATGAATCGCCACGGCTCTCGGGTTTGCCGAGTTCAGCGGCTGCTGCCAGACAGCCGCGACGGTGTGGCGCCGTCGTCGGCGCCACTGCGCGACCCGCCCGGCGCGATGACGCCGGATCCCGCCTCCGCCGCCGCGGCACCTGGCTCGTCCGCGGCTGTGCCGTCGGCGACGGTGGTCGGGCCAGTCGGCCCAGGGGTTGGTGAGGCGCCAGGCGGCAGTGTGTCCACGTACCCCTCAGCCGATCTCGAGACCGACCCTGACGCGGCGGCCTCTCCGGTCGGTTCCTGCGGCTGGGGGCTGCCGGGGATCCAGAGGTCGAACACCGCTCCGTGGGGAGAGTGGTTCCCGGCTCGAACCAGACCGCCGTGCCGGTCGGCAGCCTGCTTGACGATCGAGAGCCCCAGCCCCGAACCGGCCATGGTTCGAGCGTCTGGCGACCGGTAGAAGCGCTCGAAGATCAGCGGCAGGTCGCTGTCGGCGACGCCCGGACCCTCGTCGGCCACTGTGAGGACGCCCTCGGTGAGCCTGACAGTCACCGTGCCGCCCGGCGGGCTCCACTTGGCGGCGTTGTCGAGCAGGTTGGTGGCGGCCCGTTCGAGGATCTGCGCCTCGCCGACGACCCACCACGGGGTTACGGCGACATCGAAGGTCAGGCCCAGCGCTCTGCGGCGGACCCGGTGGACGGCCCGCTCGACGATGTCGGAGAGGTCGAGCGGTTCGGGCGCTCGCTCGAGCGGCCCCTCGCGGGCGAGTTCGACGAGGTCGCCCACCAGCGTCGACAGCTCCTCCACCTGGGCCGTGACGTCGGTGAGGATCTCGTTGCGTTGCTCCGCCGACATACCGCCCTGACGGTCGGCGAGAGCGAGCAGCTCGAGGTTGGTGCGCAGGCTGGTCAGGGGTGTTCGCAGCTCATGCCCGGCATCGGCCACCAGCCGGCGCTGCCGCACCCTCGAGCGAGCGAGCGCCGCGAGCATGTCGTTGAACGAGGCCGCCAGGCTGGCGAGCTCGTCGTCACCGGTGATGGGGATCGGGGTGAGCTCCTCGGTCTGCGCGATGTGGTGAGCGGCCGCGCTCAGCCGACGGATCGGCCGCAGCGCCGAGCGGGCGACGAGCACACCGCTGAAGCCAGCGACGACGATGCCGCCGGCGCCGACGAGCAACAGCACCAAGGCGACGCGGTCGAGTGTCGCCTCGATCGGCTCCTCTGACTGGGCGAACATCAGCGCAACCCCTCGGCCCGCCTGCACCGTGACTGCCCGGGTGTCGATGCCGCCCTGCGAGATCGTTCGCAGCGTCTCGTGTCGCTCGCCGCGCGCAACGGCCAGCTCGGTGGTGCTGAGCGGCGTAACCCAACGGGCGCTTTGCGGCGAGATGATCGTGCCGTCGGAGTAGATGAGGTAGATCCGCAGGTCCGCGGCACCGAGGAGGTCGGGCGAGATGTCGCCGAAGGTCGCCGAGCTGACAAGCGGTGACTTGGCGGCAGCTGTGGCCCGTTCGAGCAGGGAGTGGTCGAGCCGGCTGTAGAGCTGAGACCGCAGCATCACATAGGCAGCGACGCTGGCGACGGCCACCGCGATTCCGACCGCGCACGCCGCCAGCAGCGCGATCCGGGCGACCATCGAGGTCCCTCTCACGGCGGGGTTTCGCGCAGGACGTACCCGACGCCCCGCACGGTGTGCAACAGCCGGTCCTCCCCGCCGGCCTCCGTCTTCCGGCGCACGTAGCCGACGTACACCTCGAGCGAATTCGCTGTGGTGGGGAAGTCGTAGCCCCACACCTCTTCAAGGATGAACGCCCGTTCGAGGACACGCTTGGGCCGACGCATGAAGAGCTCGAGCAGGTCCCACTCGGTGCGGGTCAGCGTGATCGGCCGGCCGGCCCGGTCCACCTCACGGGTGACGGGGTTCATCGTCAGGTCGGCGAAGACCAGCGGCTCGTCGTCCTGGTCGCTGTCGCTGCCGAGGTTACGGCGACGCAGCATCGCCCGGACGCGGGCGAGCAGCTCGTCGAGCGCGAACGGCTTGGCCAGGTAGTCGTCGGCACCGGCGTCGAGCCCGTCGACCCGGTCGTTGACGGAGTCGCGGGCGGTGAGGACGAGGATCGGGATGTCGTTGCCGGCGGCACGCAGCGCCTTGGTGGTCTCGATGCCGTCGAGCCGAGGCATCATCACGTCGACGATCAGCGCGTCGGGCGCGAGCCCGTTGATCCGGGCCAGCGCTTCGACTCCGTCGTTGGCGAGGGCCACCTCGTATCCGTTGAACTCCAGGGACCGGCGCAGCGAATCCCGGACTGCGCGGTCGTCATCGACGACCAGAATGCGCATACCGCCCACCCTGCCACGACGGTCTGAGACACCGCTGAGAGCACGAACCCGCGGATCGCCGCGCCCGGTTGAGGGCGGGTCGGCGGTCATGCCGCCGCCTTGCCGTCCAGCACTGAGCGGGCGGCCGACCCTGCGCGCTCGCCGTAGCTGCCGCCGAAGAGGATCGCGTGGATCAACAGCGGGTGGATCTGGTGCAGCGGGACGCGTTCGCGCCAACCCTCTGCCAGCGGCGAGTGCTCGTCGTAGGCGTCGACGATCCTGGTGAGCTGCGGCGCCCCGAACAGCGACAGCATCGCCAGGTCGGTCTCGCGATGGCCAGCGTAGGCGGCGGGGTCGACGAGGTAGGTGCTGCCGTTGCCGGACCAGAGGACGTTGCCGGACCAGAGGTCGCCGTGCAGCCGGGCCGGCGGCTCGGGCGGGCCGGCGAACTCGTCGATCCGCTGCGTCACCCGCTCGATCGCGCCGGCGGCCTCCGGCGAGATCGCGTCACGGTCGCGCGCGACCTTGAGATAGGGCAGCACCCGTCGGATGGCCCAGAACTCCGGCCAGGTCGACGTCGAGCCGTTGGGCAGCGGCACGGTCCCGATGTAGCCGTCAGGCTGTGCTCCGAACTCCGGCAGGGTGGCGCCGTGCATCGTCGCCAGCTGGTGGGCGAAGCTCTCCACGCCGTCTGTCCCCGGGCGACCCTCCTCGATCCAGGACAGGACCAGGAAGTCGCCCGACACGGCAAGCACCTCAGGCAGCGGTGGACCGCCCTCCACCCGCAGCCAGTCAAGGCCGCGGGCCTCTGCTGCGAAGAAGTCGGCAGGCGCACGCGGCCGGGTCTTCACGAAGGCGCTGCGGCCGTCGCTGAGGCGGACCCTTGTCGCCGTACAGATATCGCCTCCGGCGACCGGCGTGGTGGCGACGACGGCGAGCCCGAGCAGCTCCTCGACCCGGTTCGCGATCGTGCCCATCCTCGCCATGGCGTCACCGTACTGCCCGCTCCGCGGCGGCTCCACCCGTTCGGTACGACGAGTGGAGGGACTTGAGGGGGTTGGGCGCCGGGTGGCGTCGACCCCGTTCTGCGGTCAGCGGGGTTGGTCGACCGCTGCGGTGCGCAGCGCCGCGACGAGAGTGTCGGAGGTCCGCTCCACGATGGTCAGTACGTCGTCGAAGCCCGACTGGCCGCCCTGCCACGGATCGGGTACGTCGAGTGTCTGGCCGCCGTCGGGATCGAAGGCGCGAAACCACTGCAGCCGCTCCGGCTCCAGGGCGGCTCCGACCAGGCTGGACACTTCGTCGAGGTTGGCCCGGTCCATCACGAGGACGAGATCCTGAGCGGCGAACCACGACGCGTCGAACTGGCGGGCGCGGTGACGCGAGGGATCGTAGCCGCGGCCCGCCAAGGTGGCGGCGGCGCGGCGGTCCATCGGCTCGCCGAGATGCCAGTCGCCGGTGCCGGTGCTGCTCACCTCGACGGCGTCGTCGAGACCG
>JAICMS010000066.1 GCA_025929075.1 Propionibacteriales bacterium | reverse complement strand
CCGCTCTGGGGCAAGATCTCCGACCTCTACGGCCGGCGCCTCATCTTCCAGCTCGCCATCGTCATCTTCCTTGCCGGTTCGCTCCTGTCGGGCATGTCGCAAAACATCACCGAGCTGATCGTCTTCCGGGCGATCCAAGGCATCGGCGGCGGCGGCCTCTTCGCCCTTGCGATGGCCACCATGGGCGACGTCGTGCCGCCTCGTGAGCGCGGTCGGTACGGCGGATACTTCGGTGCGGTGTTCGGTACGTCGAGCGTCCTCGGCCCGGTGCTTGGCGGCACCTTCGCAGACATCCACCACACATTCATCGGCTCTGGATGGCGTTGGATCTTCTACGTCAACCTGCCCATCGGCATCGCCGCGCTGGTCGTGACGTCGGCTGCCCTGAAGATCCACCACGTGCGGCGCGAGCACTCGATCGACTACCTCGGCGCGACGACCATCGTGGCGGCCGTCAGCTCCTTCCTGCTCTTCACAACCTGGGCGGGGCCCGACCACGGCTGGACGTCAGAGCTCTCGCTTGCGCTGCTCGCCGTCGGCTTCGTGCTCAGTGCGGTGTTCGTTCTGGTGGAGAACGTGGTCGCCGAGCCGATCATCCCGATGGAGTTGTTCAAGAACCAGATTTTCTCCACGAGCAACGTCTTCGGCTTCATCATCGGCTTCGCGATGTTCGGCGTGATCGTCTTCATGCCGGTCTACCTGCAGGTGGTCGGCGACCTGACGCCGACCATGTCCGGTCTCGCCTTGATCCCGATGGTGGTGGGCATCTTCAGCACATCGATCTCGTCCGGCATCGCGATGAGCCGAACCGGGCGCTACAAGGTCTTCCCGATCGTTGGTGCGGCAACCGTCACCGCCGCCCTCTACCTGCTGTCGCGGCTCGGAGTCGACAGCCCGTACTGGCAGGTCGCGATCTACATCTACGCGTTCGGCGCCGGCCTGGGCCTGACCATGCAGACGATCGTCACGGCTGTGCAGAACTCCATCGACCGCAAGCACATGGGCACCGCGACCAGCTCGGTGATGTTCTTCCGGCAGATGGGCGGCACGTTCGGCGCCGCCGTCTTCGGAGCGATCCTCACCAGCCGGCTGGCCGTGCACATGGTGGCCGAGCTCGGTCCGCAGGCGGCGCGCCAAGCGGGTGGCGGCAACGTCACCGGCAACGTCGACAAGATCAAGGCGCTTCGTGGGACCGATCCGACCGTCTACCACAAGATCCTCGACGCGTTCTCGCTGTCGCTGCACGACGTCTTCTTGTGGGCCATCCCCGTGGTGATCGTCGCCCTGATCGTGGCGTGCCTCATCCGCGAGATCCCGCTCAAGTCGCGGATCACACCACCCGATGCCGCCGCCGAGCCCGAGGAGCTGGCGCTGCACGCCTGACCGTCAGCCGGTGAGTCGCGACATCAGTGCCCTGGCCGCGGCCGGATGCTCCGCAGCGAGCAGCCCGGCCGCGGCCAGCACGTAGTCGCTGTCGACAACGAGGCGCGGGGCGCGCGGAACGAGCCAGCCGCCGTCCGCATGGTCGCCGGTCGCTGCCCGCAGCACGTCGACCGCCGCATCAGCCGGTGCATGCCGGAGCACTCCACCACTTCCGATCATCAGCCCGACGTCGCGCAGGTCCTTGCCCGTGCGCTCGACCAGCCTGCCGTCGGGGCCGAAGAGCACCTGCTGGCGGCCGGCATGTCGCCGTACGGCGAGAGCCACAGCCATCGACGCAAGGAGCAGGTCCTGGTCCTCGGCGGCCCCATCGACCGGCACCATTGCGGGGGTCAGCCTCCGCAGGCGGGCGGCCTCGCTCAGCTCGGCTGACACATCGAGCCCAGCGGCTCGAGCCGCCTCGACCGTCGACTCCGCACTCCAGCGCATGCCCAGGTCGCCCTCGACGGTCCGGCCCACCGGCACGTCGGCCACCACCTCGCGTGACAGCCCGTCAACGGACGCGTCGACCGACACCACCGAATGCACGTCGGTCGTGGCGCCACCGACGTCGACCACGACGACGTCGCCGACCCCCGGCTCCTCGGCACCGAGCCCGTTGGCCAGCAGCTCGACGGCGGTCAGCACCACGTCCGGTGTGGCGCCACGCACCATCGCGACGAAGTCGGCGCGCTTCGACAGGTGCTTGCCGCCGATCACGTGCTCGAGGAACATCGCGCGGATCGCTGCTCGGGCACTCTCCGGCGTGAGCACCCCGATCCGCGGCACCACGTTGCTCGCGACGACATGCTCGACGCCCGCCGCAGCCAGCCGCCGAGCGACCTCGTCCGCGGCGTCGGCGTTGCCGGCGACGACGACGGGAGTCGGCCAGAAACTTGTCGCCAAGGCCTCTGCATTGCGCAGCAGGACCTCGCTGTTGCCGCCATCGGTGCCGCCGACAAGCAGCACCACATCCGGCTCCGCGTCGTGAAGCGCGACCAGGTCGACCTCGTCGGACGAGACATGCACCACCTTGCCACCGCTGGACAGCGCCACCCGCCGTCCCGCCTCGGTTGTGACCAGCTCCTCGTTGCCGACGACGCCGATCCGCAGTCCACCGCCGGCCGACGAGCAGGCCAGCACCGGGACGTCGCCGGCACCGGCCCGCGGCGCCAGCTCGGCTCTGATCGCCTCCCAACCGTCGAGGACGTCGGTGTCGATCGTCGTCGGATGGCTCCCCTGGCCCACCAGCTGACCGCTGTCGACGTCGACGAGCGCCGCCTTGGTGAACGTCGACCCGAAGTCGACGCAGTAGACGAGATTCACCGAGCGTCCTGGGTCAGCCGGACAGCGCCTGGTCGAGATCCTCGATCAGGTCGTCAACCGACTCCAGCCCCACAGACAGCCGGATGAGGTCGTCCGGTACGGCGAGCGGCGACCCGGCGACAGACGCGTGGGTCATGGTCGCGGGCAGCTCGATCAGCGACTCGACCCCGCCTAACGACTCCGCGAGCGTGAAGATCCGGGCCCGGTCGCACGCCTTCCGGGCCGCCTCATGCCCCGCGGCCACCTGGAACGACACCATGCCGCCGTATCCCCGCATCTGCCGGGAAGCCAGGTCATGGCCGGGGTGGCTTGACAGCCCCGGGTAGTAGACCGTCGACACCGCAGCGTGCTCGGCGAGGAACTGCGCAACCTGCTCGGCGTTGCCGCAGTGCCGGTCCATCCGGACGGGCAGCGTCTTGACCCCGCGCAGCGTCAGGTAGGCGTCGAACGGCCCAGCGGTCGCCCCCGTGGAGTTCTGCAGGGTGGCCACGGCCGCGCCAAGGTCTGGGTCGGCGGTGACCACGGCGCCCCCGACGACGTCGCTGTGGCCGCCGACGTACTTGGTCGTCGAGTGCACGACGACATCAGCGCCGAGCGCGAGTGGCTGTTGCAGGTACGGCGTCGCGAACGTGTTATCGACGACGAGCAGGGCCCCGTTGTCGTGGGCGGCAGCCGCGATCGCCGCCAGGTCGGCGATCCCGAGCAGGGGGTTGCTCGGTGTCTCGACCCAGACCGCCTTCGTGCGGCCCTTCTCGATGGCGGCAGCGATCGCGTCGGTGTCCCCAACCGGCGCCGGGGTGTGTGCGAGTCCCCAGGGCTCGAGCACCTGCTTGAAAAGGCGGTAGGTGCCGCCGTACGCATCGTCGGGGATCACCACGTGGTCGCCTGGCCGGCAGATCACCCGCAGCAGGGCGTCCTCGGCCGCCATGCCGGACGCGAAGGCGATGGCGCGCTCGCCGCGCTCGAGGGCGGCCAGGCAGTCCTCGAGCGCTCGGCGAGTGGGGTTGCCGGTCCGCGAGTACTCGTAGCCGCCACGCAGGCCGCCGACGCCGTCCTGCTTGTAGGTGCTGCTCGCGTAGATCGGCGTCATGACCGCACCGGTCGCGGCGTCAGCCGGCTGCCCGGCGTGGATCGCCCGCGTCTCGAACCGGTAGTCGCGCATGTCCTCGCCCATCCGAGCAGCCTAACGACGGGCCGCGTCGTGCCCGCCTTGCCCGCTGTCCCAGCGTCCCGCCCGCCCTCTCCCGACCTCCTCCCGACCGACCACCGCCTATCCGGTGAATGGGCCCCGAAGATGTCCGGATTCGCCGAGCAAGCAGTGTTCGGCCGCGGCCCGGCAACCGGGCTAGCCTCTGCTTCATGGCTCGGACGACTGCTGCCGCCACGGCCGCCTCCGCCTCCGGCCAGTCCCCGGACGGCGAGACCAAGGGCGGGCTGCCGGTGCTGCCGTTCGCCTCGGCATCGGCGTGGGAGCACTGGCTCGAGCTCCACCACGAAGGAGCCGCCGGCGTGTGGCTCAAGATCGCCAAGAAGGGCTCGGGTATCGCGACCGTCAGCTATGAGGAGGCCGTCGAGGTCGGGCTCTGCTTCGGCTGGATCGACGGGATGAAGGGCGGGTACGACGACCGCTGGTTCCTCCAGCGCTTCACGCCCAGGCGACCGCGCAGCAAATGGTCGGAGGTCAACGTGGCCAAAGCTGAAGAGCTGATCGCAGCGGGCCGGATGCGGCCCGCCGGTCTCCTCCAGGTCGAGCAGGCCAAGGAGGACGGGCGCTGGGCGGCGGCGTACGGAAGGCGCGCGTTGGCCGACGTACCACCCGACTTCCAAGCCGCGCTCGACGCCAACCCCAAGGCAGCGGACTTCTTCGCCACTGTGAGCCGCGGCAATCGATACGCGATGCTCTACCGCCTGCACGACGCCAAGCAGCCGGAAACCCGACAGCGGCGGATCGCCCAGTTTGTCGCCATGCTGGAGCACGGCGAGACGCTGCACTGACACGTCCCGGCGGCATGGGGCGCCTGAGCGGCCGGCGCGAGCCTCGACGTACGACCGACAAGGAGAACCGATGCGCTTCGGAATCTTCATCCCTCAGGGCTGGCGGATGGACCTGGTCAACATCGACGCCGACCGGCACTGGGACGTCATGCGCGACCTTGCGCAGCGCGCGGACGCCAACGACGCCTGGGAGTCGGTCTGGGTCTACGACCACTTCCACACCGTCCCGCGACCGTCGGAGCATGCGACGCACGAGGCATGGACGCTGACGACCGCCTTCGCGGCCGTGACCGAGCGGGTGCGGCTGGGCCAGATGTGCTCGTGCATGAGCTACCGACAGCCGACGTACCTCGCCAAGGTCGCCGCCACCATCGACGTGATCTCCGGCGGTCGGGTGGAGATGTCCATCGGCGGCGGCTGGTACGAGCACGAGTGGCGGGCCTACGGCTACGGTTTCCCGCCGGTCGGCCAGCGGCTCGGTCGGCTGCGCGAGGGCGTCGAGATCTTCCGCCAGATGTGGACGACAGGGTCGGCGACGCTCGACGGGCGCTACTACCAAGTCGACGGCGCGATCTGTGCGCCGCGGCCGCTACAAGGTACGTCGATCGCCGGGTCGCCAACGAACGGCATCCCGCTCTGGATCGCGGGCGGTGGGGAGCGCAACACACTGCGGACCGCCGCCGAGTACGCCGACTACACCAACTTCGACGGGACTCCCGGCACCTTCGAGCACAAGAGCGAGGTGCTGCGCGGCCACTGCCAGGACATCGGGCGGGACTTCGACGAGATCGTGCGGTCGAGCAACTTCAATGTGCTCATCGGCGAGTCGGAGGCGGAGGTCAAGGACCGGATCGCCTGGATCCGCGACCACTTCTTGCGGGCAGGAATGGCCGAGGACATCGCGCAAGCGCAGGCGGACTCTCTGGCGTCGCAGCCGGCCGTCGGCACGCCGGAGCAGATCACCGAGACGCTGCAGGGACTGGCGAAGGCGGGTCTCGGCTATGCGATCACCTACTTCCCCGAGGCGGCGTACGACACGGCGGGGATCGAGCTGTTCGAGTCGCTGGTGATACCCGAGCTCGGCTGATCGGCGCGCTCTGCCGGGGAGCTCATCACTCCGGGAAGGCCGCGGAGCGGGCAAGAAGTCGACTTTCCGGGGCAACCACCCGGTTTCCGGGGCAGGTTTCCCCCGTTAACGGGGCGCCTGCCCCGTTAACGGGGGAAACACCTGGTGACGGTGGGCGCGGGCTGGCGGGGTTGGTCCCAGTGGCCACCGGCAGCCGGACCCACCGGAGCGTCTCGCCAGGGCCCGGTGGGGTCGAGGCGCTGCAGCGGCGGAATGAGATCGGGCCACACCGGGTCGCTCAACGAGTCCAGTTCGCTCCAGTGGACCCAGTCGCGGCCGAGGTAGGTCTCCTGCTCGACCGCGGTGAAGCCCCGCGGTTCGGCTGCGGCCCGAGACGTCGCCGTACCGAGGAAGAAGTACTCGTCACCGACCAGCCGGCCACCGTTGTAGAAGGCATCTCGCGCGACCAGCGTCGGGCCGGCGCGGAGGTCGGGGACGTCCAGGCCGGTCTCCTCGCTCCACTCGCGACAGACAGCGTCGTACGGCGACTCGCCGGCCTCAATCCCACCGCCGGGCGGCTCCCACAGCCGAAGCCCGTCGACCGGGTCGCGCCAGTGCATGAGCAGCAGCCGCTGGTCGCCGTCGACGACGATGAGCCGGGCAGCCGGTCGGAGCGTGAACTGCGCCGCCAGCTCTGTCACGTAGTGGACGATCGCCTCGCCGTTGTCGTCGGACCGCGCCCGGCCGGAGAGCACGAAACCCTCCCGCTCGTAGAGCCGCCGAGCGCCGGGGTTGAGCTCGTGGGTCCACAGCTGCGCTCGGGCGTAGCCGCGGCGACGGGCCTGTGAGCAGATCGCCCGGACCACCCGGCCGCCGAGGCCGTGCCCCCAGTGGCCGGGCAGCGTTGCCACCGTTGAGATGTGCGCCAGCCCTGGCACCACGCGCAGGCTGCGACCGTCGTCGGCCAGCGCCGGCATCGCGACCGCCATCGCCAGCAGATGCGAGCCGCCGAACACCCCGACCCCGAAGGCGTCGGGGCGGTCCAGCGCTGCGCCAGCGGCTGCGATGTGCTCGAGCCCGAGAGCACGTCGGCGCTCGTCGGTGGCCGCCTGCCACAGCGCGCTGACGGCTGGAAGGTGTTCGGCGCCCAACTGCTCCACCAGCAGCCGCGCCCCAGCCCCCTCCACCACGTTCCTCACCCTACGGCTCCGCCGTCGTCCCGCCCGAGACGCCAACAAAGCCGCAAGATCGGCGGCGTGTCGCAGCGAAGTTGGCATCTCGGGGGATCGCTACACCGCCTGCTGGCCGTTTTCGGTCGGCCCAGAGGGAATAGAGGCGACCCGAACGGCGTCAGGCATGCTGGAGAGTGCCGAGAGGAGACGCTGATGTTCAGCCGCGACAAGACCACCCTTCCGACCGCCGACAAGGCGCTGCCGGGTCGCCCGACCCGCCCCTTCGGCGTACCGGAGACGCATGCAGTGCTCGGCACTCGGCTCGAGGGCCAGCCTCCAGACGGACTGGACGTCGCGTACTTCGCACTCGGCTGCTTCTGGGGCGAGGAGCAGATGTTCTGGAAGCTGCCCGGTGTGTGGTCCACGGCAGTCGGCTATGCCGGCGGCATCACACCCAACCCCACGTACGAAGAGGTCTGCACGGGCCGCACCGGCCACGCCGAGACCGTCCGGGTCGTCTTCGATCCGAGCAAGGTCAGCTACGACGACCTGCTCCGCGTCTTTTGGGAGGCGCACGATCCCACCCAGGGCATGCGACAGGGCAACGACCTCGGCAGTCAGTACCGCTCTGTCATCTTCACGACGAGCTCCGACCAGCAGGCGGCTGCCGAGCAGTCGCGCAAGGCCTACCAGATCGAGATGAACCGGGCCGGGTACGGCGACATCACGACCTCGATCGTTCCGCTGGACGACTTCTACTACGCCGAGGACTACCACCAGCAGTACCTGCACAAGGTCCCCAACGGCTACTGCCCCATCCACGCCACCGGCGTCCAGTACGTCGACGACGGCGCCGCCTCCGCCAGCTGAGCCGGGTCACCGGCCGACGTCCACGCCAACGCGGATACAGCCGTATGCTGCAGCGCGTGGCCAGGGTGCTCCTCACGGGTATGTCGGGCGCTGGCAAGAGCACCGTGCTGGCAGCGCTCGGCGAGCGCGGCTACCTCACCGTCGACACCGACTACGACGGCTGGCACGTGACCGACGCAACCTGGGACGAGCCGCGGATGGCTGCACTGCTGGCCCAGCATTCCACCGTGGTCGTTTCCGGCACCGCAGAGAACCAAGTCCGGTTCTACGACCGATTCGAGCACGTCGCCTACCTGTATGCGCCGCTGGAGACGCTCCTGGCGAGGCTGTAAAAGCGCACCAACAACCCGTACGGCCGGACGCCCGAGCAGCAGCAGGATGTCAGCCGCTATGTCCGCGAGGTCGAGCCACTGCTCCGGCGCGGCGCCACCTGTGAGCTCGACGGTCGCCGATCCGTCGCCGAGCTCGCCGACGCCGTCGAGGCCCTCCTCACAACAGCCAGCCGGAGACCCTGCCCTCGTCAGCGATGACGAGCAGTGGCAGCCGCTGAGTCCCGCCGATGAGGTGGCGCTCTTCGACGCGCTGTCCGCCCAGCCAGCTTGGTGGATCGCCGGCTGCCGCGCGACCGAGCTCTTCGTGCAGCAGACCCTCCGCCGCCATGGCGACATCGACGTTCTCTTGCTGCGACGCGCACGTCGAGATGACGCCGGGTGCTTTCGTCCTCGGGCTTGGAACCGTCGAAGCCGCGGTGGTGGTCTTCTGGACCGATGACGTGCACGAGACGTTCGCGAAGCTGGCTGCCGCTGGCGTCCCAGCGGCGGCCGAGCCTCACGACAGGGGCAACAACAACCGCAACGCCTTGGTCCGCGATCCGGACCGCAACCTCGTCGAGCTGGCCGCCAAGCGGGCCTGACCCGACCGAGCACGTGCTGCTGCCTCGTCGATGCCACTGGGTTCCCGCGATCCGAAATGACGCCCGGCTCGACCTGATGGAGGGCAGCACGATCCGATGAGCGGACCAGGAATGACGGCACAGAGCCAGTCAGTCGTGCTGCATCTTGAGGATCTGCTGAGCCAGCGGGTCGGACAGGGTGCGGTTCTCATCGGCCGGCTCGACCAGCTCGGCTTCGACCAGCGTCGCCCACACCTGGTCGTTGATCTCGCCGGTGCGGGCCGCGTGATGGGCAGCCTGGCGTTGCTCGGGGGTTAGCCCGGCCCACCAGTTGTGGACCTCGGCATTGTCGTTCATGACTGCCTCACTCTCGTCGTACGGTGGCGTGCTCGCGGCCGGCCAGTCCGACCGCGAGGGCGGCGTCGATGTCCAGGTCCCGACCCTCTTGGTGTGCCCGAGCCCACAGCGTCGGCTCGGTGGTGTCGCGGGCAGGGGCCAGGAAGCGCTGTAACAGCTGCTCGTCCGGCAGTGCGCGTGGCATGCCAGCCTGCTCGCGTTGGGCGTCGGCGCTGCCGACCAATCGGGCGGCTCGTTCACCGTCGCCCATCGCCGCCCAAATCCCAGCGAACGACTCGACCACGTCGATGGACAACTCCATGTCCTCAAGTGCCACCGCCTCCGCTGCGCATTCGGCCAACTGGCGGTACGCAGGCTCCGGCCCTTCCGCACACAGCAGCGCGAAGGCGAGGTTGCACCGGACGATGGCCAGCCCCCACGGGTCGCCAAGCGCTTCGTCGGCCGCGACGGCGCGCCGGCCGGCCTCGACCGCAGCCGGGTAGTCGCCGACATCCATGTGCAAATGCACCAGGTTCGTCAGGCCGGTCGCCTCCCGCTGCCGGTTGCCGGTCTGTCGTGCCAGCTCGATGCTGCGTTCGATCAGCCGCCGGGCCCCCGCCGTGTCGCCGGCCTCGCGACGGGCGATGCCCAGGCTGTTGCACTCGCGGGCCTCCCGGTCCGCGTCCCCAAGGCGCCGCGCAGTCTCCAACGCCCGGCGCAGCGCTTGCTCTCCGGCGCTGAGGTCGTTTTGCTGCACCAGCAGGACGCCCGCGCCGTGTAACGCATCGGTCACCGTCTCCGTCGGGTCGGCGCCCTCGTCGAGGAGCCGCAGCGCGCGGCTGTGCCAGCCGCGGCCCTCCGCCGCGTATCCGAAGCGGTACCAGTAGCGCGTCATCGCGTTCAGCAGCGCGTAACCCTGCTCGCGGCGCTCAGGCGTGCCCGCCGGCGGGGCGACCAGGCACCAGTCCAAGGCTGCCCGCATGTCCTGCTCGACCGCCGCGATGCGGTCACGCGCGCGCATCTGGTTCGGCCCCCGCAGCGACGCCTCGACCTCGACGGCCACCGCGGTGCACCACCGGGCATGCCGCATCCGGACCTCGTCCGACTCTCCGGATAGCTCCAGCTGTTCACAGGCGAACCGGCGCACCGTTTCCAGCATGGCGACCGTCGGCTCCCCATCGGGGCCTTCGCCCACCTCGAGGAGGCTGACGTCCACGAGGTGGGCGACCGTGTCCAAAGGGTCATCGATCGGCTGGTCGGTAGTGTCGCCGGCCACCACCGTCGCAACGGCGGTCAGGTCGACCTGCGAGGGAAACGCCCCGAGTTGGCGGAACACCCGCTGGTCGGCCGCGTCGAGCAGGTCGTAGCTCCACGCGATGGTGGCCGACAACGTCCGCTGTCGTTGCGCGCGGTTGCGCTCGGCCGACTCGGTGGACCTGTCCGACACCGGTGACTGCCCCACCTCGGCGCCAAGGCGGCGCAGCATCGCCCGAGGAGTGAGCAGCCGGCTGCGGGCCGCCGCCAGCTCGATGGCCAGCGGTAGCCCGTCGAGGCGGCGACACAGCTGGGCGACGTCGGCAACGTTGGTCGGTCCCAGCTCGAAGCGGGGACTCACCATGCGCGCCCGCTGCACGAACAGCCGCGCCGCAGAGCTCCGTGACACGGTGGTGAGATCGTGGTCGAACTCCGGTCCATGCGGAGGCAGGTCAAGCGGCGCCACAGGGTAGAGCTGCTCGTCGACGAGGTGTAGCGGCCGCCGCGAGGTCGCCACGACCCGGACGCCGGGTGCGGCGTCGAGCAGCTCCCCGACGGCGACCTCTGCATCAGGGATCTGCTCGAGGTTGTCCAGCACCACCAGCGCGGTCCGCCCGCGCAGGAAGCCCAGCGCGCGGTCGCGCGGCAACACGTTGACTTCGCTCGGCGCTCCCACCACCTCGGCCACCTTCGCCCACAGCAGTGCGGTGCGGTTCGCGGCGTGGGCATCGACGAAGAACAGGTCACCATCGACCTCGCTGTGCAGCCGCGCCGCCGCAGCAACCGCCAACCGGGTCTTGCCGGCGCCGCCGGGACCGGTCAGGGTGACCAGTCGAGCGCCCGCCTCAAGCATCACCACCAGCGCTGCGACATCTGCCTCGCGGCCCAACAGCTCCGTGGAGTACGTCGGCAGGCTCGCCGCCACGCCAAGGCTGCGCAGCGGGGGGAAGGCAGAGCCGAGTCCGGCAGCCACCACGTCGAAGAGCTGTTCTGGCTGCGGCAGGTCCTTGAGACGGTGATGACCCAGTTCGCGCAACGTCACCCCCGGCAGCTGCGTGTCGACCAGCGCACGCGTTGCCGCAGACATCACGATCTGGCCGCCGGCAGCCGTGGCGGCGATCCGAGCCGCCCGGTGTACGTCCAGCCCGATATAGCCGTCCTCATGACGGGTGGGCTCGCCGGTGTGCAGGCCCATCCGCACCCGGAGCGGTCGGTCGCCCGGCCAGGCGCACTCCTGCAGCCGGCGCTGCCCTTCGACCGCGGCCGAGACCGCTTGCTGTGCCCGTGCGAACACCACGAAGAAGCTGTCGCCCTCGGTGCCCATCTCGTGGCCGTCGTTGGCCGCGAATGCGGCGCGCAGCAGCGCCCGCTGCGCCGACAGCGCCTCGCCCCAGCGGGGACCAAGCTGTCGCACCATCGACGTGGACCCCTCAATGTCGCTGAACAGCATGGTCACTGTCCCCGACGGCAGTTCCCGCATGCCGATGAGTATCACCCCGTCCGCAATTCGGCGCTATGGTGTCGCGCATTCACTTCGCGTTTCCGGTTGGGGGCGGCCATGCGTGTATCGAGCTCTGTGACCTCGGTGTCGTGGATCCCGAGCGAGTCGGTGACCGGGTCGGTGTACCGGGTTCCCTTCGAGCTGGGCTTCTGCCACTACGACGACCCGCCCCCCGACCAGGTCGCGGACCCGTACGAGCTGATCGTCGATGACCGTGTGCGCTTCGTCAATCATCTTCGCGCCTGGGTAGAGGTGGACGACGGCAGAGTGGTCGACCACGGGCACGAGGGTCGAGGGGGAATCGGCTCGACCACCATGCGACTCGGCGGCCGCGGGATGACCTTCGCCGCGGTGCCGCTTCCGGACCGCCGCCGGACTGAACAACTAGCCGTCGGAGCGGTGCGGTTCGAACAGACCGCCGGCGGCCGGACCGGGGTACCGGCGCCGCGCAAGGTTGGGCGCTCGCCGTACGTCCAGCTGTTCGCTCCGTTGGCATGGACCACGCTGCGGCTGACCCTGTTCGCCGACGGCAGGGAGGAGTTCGAGCTCCTCGGCGCCAGCCCCTTCCCGCGGCACTGGGTCTATGACAAGGACGGGAGGCTGGCTGCAAAGTCAGCCACGATCGACTACCGGCACTGGAGCAACGACGCCTTCGGTCGGCATACCCCGTGGGGGGAGGTCGACTCCCCGGCGCTGGCGACTGAGGTGGAAACGGCGCTCGAGCGGGAGCTGTCCGCGCGGGTCATGCGCGGTGGCGCCAGACCAGAGATCCGCCGGCTCGCCGAGGGCGACCGGCTCACCGTGCAAGGCGAGCGGTCCGAGGAACTGTTCGTGCTCCTCGACGGGCTGATGCGAGTCGAGGTCGACGGCACCGTGCTCGCCGAACTAGGCCCAGGAGCTGTCGTGGGTGAGCGGGCGATCCTTGAAGGTGGCCGGCGCACCGCGACGCTCACCGCGGCGACCGCGTCCACCGTCGCGGCGGCCTCCCGGGAAACCATCGACACCGACTCACTTCGCGCGCTCTCGGGCGGCCACCGGCGCGAGGAACTGACCTGAGTCCTTCATAGAGTTCAGACGGCTGGGGACGTCATCAGTTGGGGCCAGGACAAGGCGGCCTTAAGAGATCGCGGCCTTGACCGCGGCGACGACCTTCTGCTCGACGGCCGCGCTCCACTTCGTTAGCGCGAACGACACCGGCCAGATGTCGCCGTCGTCGAGCCTGGCTGGGTCTTGGAACTCCAGGGTCGAATACCGCATGCCGAACTTGCCCGAGTTCTTGAAGCAGACGACGACCTTGCCGTCGCCGTTGGCATAAGCCGGCATGCCGTACCACGTCTTGGGCGACAGGTCCGGCGCGTTCTCGGTTATCGCCATGTGCACACGCTCGGCGAGCGCGCGGTCGTCGGGGGTCATCTTCGCGATGGCGTCCAGGACCGCCTGCAGCCCATCTGCCCTCTTGACGCCCTGCTTGCCTTCGGCGCGCAACTCCGCCGCGCGCTCTTTCATCGCCGCTCGCTCCGCAGCGCTGAAGCCGCCGGCCTGGGTGCTGGACTTCTTCGCAGGCATCGTCTCTACCTTTCCAACTCGCGTACGGCGGGTCGCCACTGTGTGAGATAACGCTAGGCGGGCTTGCGCTCCCGGCGCTTCTCCGATCCTG
>JAICMS010000086.1 GCA_025929075.1 Propionibacteriales bacterium | reverse complement strand
TCGGGGAACGTCGCCACGTAGGCGAGTGACCCCGGTTGCCGGCGCAGGACGCGTCGCCAGAGCTGCTGAGGGTCAGGGTCGAGTACGTCGGTGGGCGCGGCGTTGACGACGTACCACGAACCCTCGGTCAGCTCGGCCTCGAGCTGACCGCTCCCCCAGCCGGCGTAGCCGGAGAAGACTCGCAGCCCCACCAGGTCGGAGACCAGGTCGGCTGGCGCGGCGTCAAGGTCGACGAGTCCGTAGTCGCCGGCCAACTTCTGGAAGCCGCTCTCGGGGCGATCCCCGAAGGCGACTCCGACAGCGAGTGCCGACTCAGGGGATACCGGGCCGCCGAGGAAGAGCGACTGTGGACTGGCAACTGCGTCCGCCCAGCTGGGCAGCACCGAGACAAGCGGCAGGTCCGAGGGCTTGTTGATGACGACGCCCAAGGCGCCCTCGTCGTCATGGTCGAGCACGAGGATGACCGTCCGAGCGAAGTTGGGGTCGAGGAGCCGCGGAGTCGCCACGAGCAGCTGACCGGCGCAGGAGGACACCATCGGCTAGCCCGCATCGCCCTGGACAGCCTCACGGACAGCGGCTGCCACCGCCTTGTGCACGTCCTCGTTGAAGACGCTCGGGATCACGTAGTCGGGGTTGAGCTCGTTGTCGCTCACCGTCCCCGCCAGCGCCATTGCGGCCGCCACCAGCGTCGGCTCCTCGATGACCGTCGCCGATGCATCGAGCAGCCCGCGGAAGACGCCCGGGAAGGCGAGCACATTGTTGATTTGGTTGGGGTAGTCGGACCGACCGGTTGCGACAACAGCAGCATGCGCCCGGGCCTCGGCCGGATCGACCTCAGGATCGGGGTTGGCGAGCGCGAAGACGATCGAGCCGGGCGCCATCCCGGCGATGTCGTCTCCCGTCAGCACGTCAGGTGCGGAGACACCGATGAAGACATCGGCTTCCTTGACCGCTTCTTTCAATGTGCCTTCGAACGACTCGGTATTGGTTTGCTCGGCGATCCACTGCAGGGAAGCGTCGAGACCTGGCCGATGACGACTGATCACGCCACCGATGTCGGCCACGACGAGGTGCTGCGCACCCGCCGCCAGGATGATGCGAGCGATCGCCGAGCCGGCGGCCCCGGCCCCCGACATGACAATGCGAACCTCCGACATCTGCTTGCCGACGACGCGCAGGGCATTGGTCAGGGCGGCCAGCACCACGATCGCCGTACCGTGCTGGTCGTCATGGAACACGGGGATGTCGAGCAAGCGGCGAAGCGTCGCCTCCACCTCGAAGCAGCGAGGCGCGGAGATGTCCTCCAGGTTGATGCCGGCAAAGACCGGCGCAACGATCTGGACGGTCCTGACGATCTCGTCGACGTCCTGCGTGTCCAGGCACAGCGGCCAGGCGTCGATCCCCGCGAACCGCTTGAAGAGCGCGGCCTTGCCCTCCATCACCGGCAGGGCCGCGGCCGGTCCGATGTTGCCGAGCCCGAGCACTGCCGAGCCGTCGGTCACGACCGCGATCGTGTTCCGCTTGACGGTCAGCCGGCGCGCGTCCTCCGGGTTCTCGGCGATCGCCAGGGCGACCCGGGCCACGCCGGGCGTGTAGATCATCGACAGCTCGTCGCGGTTGCGGATCGGGTGCTTGGCCGCCATCTCGATGGTCCCGCCCAGGTGCATGAGGAACGTCCGGTCGGACACCTTGTGCACGTCGACACCGTCGATCGCGGTAAGCGCCGACACGATGAGCTCCGCATGATCGGTGTCCCGGGCGGCACAGGTGACGTCGATGCGCAGCCGATCGGCGCCGGAGGCGGTCACGTCGAGCGCCGTGACGACCCCGCCGCATCCCTCGACCGCCGACGTCAGCTGGCTGACCGCACTGCCACCGGCCGGCACCACGAGCCGCACGGTGATCGAGTAGGACACGCTTGGGGCCGCTCTCATGTCCACATCATCCCAACCCGATGCGCTTGTCGTGTAGCCGATCGCCGGCCCGGTCGGTTGGCGCCTCGATGGACCGACTGCTCAGTGGCCGAGGGAGACATGGGCGTACGACGTGGGCGGCACGAGTTCGATGAAGGTGTGGCCGGGCGTCACCGGCAACGGACGGCCGGCCAGGTTGGTGAGGGTGACCCGGCCGCGGGTGCCGTTCTTGTGCCAGGTGCCCTTGACCGCATGCGGGCCGTGGACGAGGATCGCCGGCCCGCTGCCGTAGAAGAACGTCTCGGGCACCGGGTTGCCGGCCGGGTCGAGGTACCCGGCGTTGCCGATCCGGACGCGGAGGATCAGCACGTTCTTCACCCGGAAGTCGTGTCCCGCTGCCGCGTTGGAGTTCGTCCGCACCCAGCTGCCGGCGACATAACGCCAGCTGGTTGTGTGCGCCCCGGAGAACTGCACTGCCATGTGCGTCACCGGGATATGCCCATGGAAGGACGTCGGCTTGAAGGGCAGGTACGGTCCGGCCGGCGGATGCCAAGGGCGGCCGACGTGCCGGGCCAGGGCGGCCAGGTGCACGAAGAGGTTGTACGGCGCCGGGCGTCGACTCGACCGGTAGAAGCCGAGCGCTCCCTCGGTGATTCGGTTGATGCCAGCCTGGTTGAGCAGCTTCATCGTCTTGCCCGCCGCGCCGGACGCCACGAGAAACGCGTTGGCCGGCTCGACGATCCCGATGTCCGATGCCCGCATCGACCGCACCGGGCCGATGTTGCTCGGCGCCTTGGAGTAGTAGAAGGCCGCCAACCGGGTCAGCCCACCCTCGACCAGCTCCTCGACCATCATGTCAGCGTCGGCCAGGCCTTCTTGCGGCCGCGAGCTCGACGTGTTGTCGACCTTGACGACGTAGACCGGGTGATCGGGCAGCTTGCCGGCCCGGGGCAAACCGGTGAGAGGCCATCGCTTGGCGGCCGGCTTGGTCGGCGTCGTCGCCGTACTGGTCGGCGGGGTTGTCGGCGGACGCGACGACGAGCCCGGCGGCTTCGGCGGGGAGGAGTCGTGACTGCATGACGCCAGCGTCACCGCCAAGGCCATCGCCGCAGCGACCGCAGCCGCCCGCCGCCGCAACCCGAGGCCCGGACGCACCGGCCGGCGAACCCGCACAGAAGCCATAGCGTCCAGTCTCACCTGCGCATCCCCCGGTCTTCGGCTAGCGCGTCGACGTGTTTCCTCCGACGTGCTTGTCGTCCGCGCTCGGGTTTGCATCGCCGGGTCGGCGTTTGCCTCGCCGGGTTGGGGATTGCCCGCCGGGCTTGGCGAATCGGCTGTCAGCTCAGCGCAGGGTGCCGGCGTACCAGGCCGAGGTCCACACCGGCTGACGGTGCACCACGGTCCCGGCGTACGGCGCGTGCAGGATCACCGCCCGGTGCTCCGTGTTCCAGTACATGAAGATGCCGACGTGGTAGACGTGTCCGCTGCTGTCGTGGAAGAACACCAGGTCACCACGCATGAGGTGCATCTTGAGGATGTGGTGCACATGGGCGTACTGCTCGGCCGCCGTGCGCGGCAGCCACATGCCGGCCCGCCGGTAGGTGTACTGGGTCAACCCGGAGCAGTCGAACGCGTTCGGCCCGTCGGCGCCGTAGCGGTAGGGGTCTCCGATCTGGAGCAGGCCCACGTTGGCCGCGTGGTTCGGCTTGTACGGCGCCACGTTGGCCGACGCGGATGGCGCCATCAGGACCGATCCGGCGAGACCGGCCACGGCGAGTAGCGAGGCAAGGAAGACAGGAACGACGGCAGACAGCCGCCTCCGCAGGGATGCGAGCATGGGAAGGACTCCTTCTCACGCCTGTGAGGTCAGCTGTCGGGTTCGAGCGAGAAGGTGCTCGGCCACCAGAAACGCCTGGCGACTTGACCCCTAGCACGGCATGCCGTGCGAGATTGGGTCCCCCACTCCTACCCCGGCGAGTTTCGATCTCGGCGACAGTGTCAGCACATACGCAGGGGGTAGGACTCGGCGTCTGCCACGTGCTGTTTCCGCCAAGGATGCTAGGAGAAGTGCTGGGGGAAGTGCCAAGTCGGCGGCGGGTTCGTTGAGCCAATTCTTAACTTGATAAGGGGCTCAACTGACGCGAATCAGCCAATCTTGGACGTCGAGCAGCTCGCCGATAACCGGGAAGCCCGGCACTTCGCCGGCAACCAGCAGTCCGCCAGAGGTTTGGGCGTCGGCGAGCAGGAGCAACTCCTCGTCGGCGGCCCGCGAGTCGACGTACGGGCTGACCCATTCGAGGTTGCGGCGGCTCCCGCCGGGGACATAGCCGGCGGCCAACGAGTCACGCGCGCCGTCGAGATACGGCACGGCGGCCGCGTCAACGACAGCTGAGATGCCGCTCGCCCGCACCAGCTTGAGCAGGTGACCAAGCAGCCCGAAGCCGGTGACGTCTGTCGCGCAGACCGCGCCGGCGGCCACTGCTGCCTTCGCCGCGTCGCGGTTGAGCGTCGTCATCGTGTCGACGGCCTGGGGGAACGCCGCGCCCGTCGCCTTGTGCCTGTTGTTGAGCACTCCGAGCCCGAGCGGCTTGGTGAGCGTCAGAGGCAGGCCGGCCACGCCGGTGTCGTTGCGGAGCAGCCGATGTGGGTCGGCGATGCCGGTGACAGCTAGCCCGTACTTCGGCTCGCGGTCGTCGATGCTGTGACCGCCGGCCAGGTGGGTGGTTGCCTGTACGCACACGTCGGCGCCCCCGCGCAGCACCTCGCCGGCGATCTCGAACGGCAGCACGTCGCGTGGCCAGGCCAGCAGGTTGACCGCGACGAGCGGCTCTCCGCCCATCGCATAGACGTCGGAGAGCGCGTTGGCAGCGGCGATGCGGCCCCAGTCGTAGGCGTCGTCGACGACCGGGGTGAAGAAGTCGGCTGTCGCGACGACTGCGCGGTGCTCGTCGAGTCTCACGACCGCGGCGTCGTCGCCGCTGTCGAGTCCGACGAGCAGGTCACCGCCGGCGCGGCCCGCCGCCAACCCGGCGAGCGCCCGCTCCAGCTCACCAGGCGGCACCTTGCACGCACAGCCACCGCCCGCAGCGAACTGCGTCAACCGAACTGTGCTCGGGGTCGCCGTCACGCGGCCAGGCTAGCCCTGTGCGGCGCCCACCGCCTCGCGCCGCCGCAGCCGCTCGCGCTGAGGTACGACGGTGTACTTGGGATCCTTGGCCGATGCGACCCCGGCGCCGAAGATGCCGAACCTGGTGATCGCCGACGACACCAGCAGGCCGGCGCCGGCGAGGCCAGACAGCACCCTCGACCTGCCGCCCAGCAGCGCCACCGCAGCGCTCCCCGCGGTCAGCGCGCGCGCCGTCTTCATCAACATTCCCGGCTTGCCCTCGCGGTAGGGCTCCGCGAGCATGCCGAGCCGGCGGATCGCCAGCTCCGACCCGCCGAGCTCGAGGGCAGCCCCGATCACAGCGAGCCGCCGCGCTGGGCCGGCCTGGTCCACCGGCGCGCCGAGCATGCCGAGACCACCCGCCGCCGAGGCCCCACTCCCGGCGAAGATCCACGGCATCTCCTGGAAGGCTTCATGCCACGCCGGCACCGCGGTGTTGGTGATCAGCGCCGCCGTGTACGTCGCCAGCGCCGGTCCCAATGCGCCCGCGCCGAGCCCGGCGAGCCGCCCGAGCACCGGCAGCCGCCCCGTCAGGTTGGAGGCCAGGGCCGCCGTCGCCAGGCCAGAGAACGGCGCCAGCACCCATGATCCAACCGAGAGCGGTGAGGTGAGCTTGATTACCCGGAGCATGTTGAGGAACCGCTCGGGCCGCCCGAGGTCGTGGACGAGCGCCACCGTGCCGAAGGCAGCCCCGCTGGCGGCACCGATGCGGGCCACCCGCTCCAGCGCCGGCCTGCCGGACATCGCCGCGCCCTCGGCCAGCAGCGCCGATGCGCCCGCGAGCCCCCCGAGGAAGAGATACATCGGCACGTCCGGCTGCTTCCACACCGGCGGCTTGAGGATCGGCCGCCCGTAGTACGACGCGAACTCCGGCTCGGGGACGAGCGGTTGCTCTCTCACCGGGGCCTCCCGATGAACGCCGCGATGCCGGCACCCACGAGTCCCAACGCCGCCATGCCGACGTGCCGCCACATCGCAGGCAGGTCGCGCGTGGTGACGACCGGGTCTGGTGGCAGCCCGTAGACCTCCGCGTCGTCCAGCAACAGGAAGAACGCCCCGTCACCACCGACCCCGTCGTCGGGGTCCTGGCCGTACAGCCGGGCCACGTCGACTCCCTTGTCGTGCAGCTCCGCCACCCGGTGCTCGGCACGCTGCCGCAGCTCGCTCAGCTCACCGAACTGGATCGAGTCGGTGGGGCAGGCCTTGGCGCACGCCGGCTCCTCACCGACGCTGAGCCGGTCGTAGCACAGCGTGCACTTGAACACCCTGCCGTCGTCCTCCCGCTGGTCGATGACGCCGTACGGGCAGGCGGGCACGCAGTAGCCGCAGCCGTTGCAGATGTCCTCCTGTACGACGACGGTCCCGAACTCGGTGCGGAACAGCGACCCCGTCGGGCAGACGTCGAGGCAGGCGGCATGCGTGCAGTGCTTGCAGACGTCGGAGGCCATCAGCCACTGCAGGCCGTCGGCAGCCTGGTCGACACCGGTGATAGCCGGCTCCGTGGGCACGGTCTTCTCGACGAACGCGACGTGTCGCCAGGTGTCGGCGCCGAGCATGAGCGAGTTGTCGTAGGACATACCGGAGAGGGAGATCCCGTCCTCAGGGACCTGGTTCCACTCCTTGCACGCCACCTCACAGGCCTTGCAGCCGATGCAGATGCTGGTGTCGGTGAAGAAGCCCATCCGCGGCGGGTGGTCGTGGTAGCCGGCGTCACCAGCGACGTCGTCGAGGCGCCCGGCAAGGCTGTTGCTCACGCGTGGCTCCCTTCGGTGCCAGATGGGGTGGCGGCGGCCTCGGCCGCGCGTTGGCGGTACCTCTCGACGTACGCGATGAGCGCGGGGCCGACCGGCCGCCTGCCGGGCTGGACGTCGCAGGTGCCGACCTTGCCCTGGATATGCACGTTGGGGTCGAGCGTGAGGTTGACCAGGTCGTTGGTCGAGTCGCCGGTGGTGAGACCGTTGCCGCCCCAGTGGTAGGGCAGCCCGACCTGCTCGAGCATCCGGTCGCCGATGCGCAGCGACCGCACCCGCTCAGTCACCAGCACCCGGGCCTCGATGGCCGTGCGTTCGGTGACGATCGTGGCCCAGCCGCCGTTGATGAGTCCGCGTTGCTGCGCCAGCCGCGGCGAGACCTCGCAGAACATCTCCGGCTGCAGCTCGGCCAGGTAGGGCAGCGACCGGCTCATACCGCCAGCGGTGTGGTGCTCGGTGAGGCGGTAGCTGGTGAACACGTACGGGAACACCGGGCTGCCGGTCGGGTTGAGCGGGTTCTCCGGCCGTTCGATGGGCTCGCGGGCGGGGTTGTTCTGCTGCTCGTACATGGAGTTGCTGACCGGCGACTCCGGCGGCTCGTAGTGCGTGGGCATCGGGCCGTCGGCCAGGCCGACCGGCGCGAACAGCCACGCCTTGCCGTCGGTCTGCATGACGAACGGGTCACGCCCGCCGATCGCGTCGGGGCCGGTGGCGCCTTCCGGCGGCTCGTAGTCCGGCGGCCGGTCGACGACGAAGTCGGGGACGTCGTGGCCGGTCCACTTGCCCTGCTCGGCGTCCCACCAGACGTAGGCCTTGCGCTCGCTCCACGGCTTGCCGTCAGGATCGGCCGACGCGCGGTTGTAGAGGATGCGCCGATTGGCCGGCCACGCCCAACCCCACTCGGGAGCGACCCAGCTCTGCTCCTGACCGGGCTTCCTCCGCGCCGCCTGGTTGGTCTCGTCGGCGTACACGCCGCAGTAGATCCAGCAGCCGCAGGCCGTCGACCCGTCGTCCTTGAGCTCGGTGTACGACGACAGCGCGGCGCCATCAGGGCCGACTCCGTTGATCTCGCGGAGCACAGCCTCGGCGCTGGGCTCGTCGGTCGGTCCGTGCTCGGGGTAGTCCCAGGTGAGGTCGAGCAGCGGCCGATCCAGCTCATCGGTCGAGCCGGCGAGGCTGGCCCGCATCCGCTTGCCCAGGTCGTAGTAGAACTCGAGGTCGCTGCGGCAGTCGCCGGGTGGCTCGACCGCCTTGTGGTGCCACTGCAGCATCCGCTGGGTGTTGGTGAAACTGCCGCTCTTCTCGGTGTGCGCAGCCGCCGGAAGGAAGAACACCTCGGTCCCGATGTCCTCGGTGACCAGCTCGCCTGTGGCGATCTCGGGTGCGTCCTTCCAGAAGGTCGCCGACTCGATCAGGTTGAAGTCGCGGACCACGAGCCAGTCGAGGTTGGCGAGCCCCAGCCGTTGCAGCTTGCCGTTGGAGGACCCGACCGCCGGGTTCTCACCGACGAGGAAGTAGCCCTTCACGCTCCCCTCGATCTGTCCCAACACCGTCGGGTAGGTGGAGTGGTCACCGGTCAGCCGCGGCAGGTAGTCGAAGCAGAAGTCGTTGTCGGCCGTCGCTGCATCACCCCAGTACGACTTCAGGAGGCTGACGGCGTAATCGCGCATGTTGCCCCAGTAGCCGGTGCTGCCCGCGTCGGCAGCAACGAAGGAGTCGAGGTCCTCGTGATGCGCCGCATGCGGCATCGGGATGTAGCCGGGCAACAGGTTGTAGAGCGTCGGGATGTCGGTCGAGCCCTGGATGCTGGCATGGCCGCGGAGCGCCATGATGCCGCCACCGGGCCGGCCCATGTTGCCGAGCAACGCCTGCAGGATCGCCGCCGTACGGATGTTCTGCACACCCACCGAGTGCTGGGTCCAGCCGACCGCATAGCAGAACGCTGCGGTGCGGTCCGGTCCGCTGTTGCGGGTCAGTACGTCGGCGACCTGGGCGAACTGGGCCTGCGAGATGCCGCAGACCCGCTCCACCATCTCGGGGGTGTAGCGGGCGTAGTGCCGCTTGAGGATCTGGTAGACGCACCGCGGGTGCTGCAGCGTCTCGTCGCGTGGCGGCTTGGAGCCGACGGTCGGGCCCCCGGATCCCGCTGTCTCCGAGCGCCCCGCCTCATGGGCTTCATGCTCAGAGCCGGCGGAGTCCGAGCCGGACTCCGCCGCGCCGCTTTCAAGGTCTTCGTCGGAGCCCGGGGTGCCCGGCAGAGAGGGATCGCGCTGGCCCGCTGCCGCTGCCTCGGTCACTCCTTCGTACTGCCAGCTGCTGGAGTCGTACTTGCCCGTGTCCGGGTCGAAGCCGGAGAACACGCCGCCGAGCTCCTCGGTGTCCTTGAAGTCCTCTCCGACGATCGAGGCGGCGTTGGTGTAGGCGACGACGTACTCGCGGAAGTCGAGCTCGTTGAGCAGCACATGGTTGACGAGGGCGCCGAGGAAGGCGATGTCGGTGCCGGCGCGGATCGGCACGTGGATGTCTGCCATCGCAGAGGTCCTGGTGAAACGCGGGTCGACGTGGATCAAGGTGGCGCCGCGCGCCTTGGCCTCCATCACCCACTGGAACCCCACCGGGTGGCACTCGGCCATGTTGGAGCCCTCGATGATGATGGCGTCAGCGTTGGCGAGGTCCTGCTGGAAAGTGGTGGCGCCGCCGCGTCCGAACGAGGTTCCCAGACCGGGAACCGTGGACGAGTGTCATATCCGGGCTTGGTTCTCGATCTGGACCGCACCCATCGCTGTGTAGAGCTTCTTCATGAGGTAGTTCTCCTCGTTGTCGAGGGTCGCACCTCCGAGGCTCGCGATCGCCATCGTGCGGCGGGTCCGCTTTCCGTCCTTCTCCCACTCCCAGTTGTCACGCCTGGTCTTGATCACCCGGTCGGTGATCATCTCCATGGCGGTCTCGAGATCGAGGTCCTCCCACTCAGTGCCATGGGGCCGGCGGTAGCGGACCTTGGTCACCCGGCTCGGGTTGGAGACGAGCTGCAGAGTGGCGCTGCCCTTCGGGCACAACCGCCCGCGAGAGACAGGGCTGGCCGGGTCACCCTCGATCTGGACGACCTTGTCGTCCTTGACGTAGAGCTTCTGCCCGCACCCGACCGCGCAGTAGGGGCAGACCGAGTCGACAACCTTGTCGGCGGTAGCGGTGCGCGGCTGGAGTCGCTCGCTCACCCCGGACTTCACCGCCGCCCCTCGTCCGAGCCGGTCAGAGCCTGAGGCCTGCCGGAGCACCGGCCAGTTCGAAAGGTTGGCTCGCGCCGCCATAGGACAACCTCTCTCGAGCGGTGTGACGTGCTTCTCACGTTACCCCCGCAGGCCCGAGCTCTCACCCGATGCAGAGCGGCAGTGGCGGAACCGGCCGGACCCGGACGGGGCAAGCGCGTCGGCCCGTAGGGTGAGCCATGGAGGCGTACCTCGTCTGGTGACGGGCGCGGTCTTCAAAACCGTTGTGGCCGAGCATCTCGGTCAGGCGGGTTCGATTCCCGTCCGCCTCCGCCATCTGCGGTTGTCCGCTGTGCCGCGCCTGCACCTCACCCGTGTCCGGTCGAGAGCGCGGTCTACTCTTCGCGGCGCCAGCGGTCTCGGCCGATGAGCCGGTTGAGGCGGTCCTTGAGCGACGGGCCGGGCTTGACGTCGTACACCGGAGTCTGGCTCGGCGCAGGCAGTGCCGCGACGTCCGCGCTGCTCAACGAGCAGCTGACATGCGTCGTGGTGATCTCAGCAACCTGGTCGGCGTCGACGAACCGCTCACCGTCGGCCGTGTTCACGACGATCCCGTCGAAAAGGTCCTCCTCGGGGACCTGCAGCACCCTGGCGACGGAGCCGAAGACGTTGCCGTCACGGTCCTGAACCGGGACGCCTGCCGGGAGTCCGGTGTAGGCGATCGGGTCACCGGAGTCTGTCACAACGCCCACGGTAGTCCCGGGCGG
>JAICMS010000098.1 GCA_025929075.1 Propionibacteriales bacterium | reverse complement strand
TCAGACAGCTCCGGTCCGGACTGTGGCTGTGGACCTCACCACACGCCTACCACTACCTCGTCGACCACACCGGCACCATCCCCCTCGGCAAACTCTGACGCTGCCGACCACCAAGCAGTCCCTGCCTTCGCTGCAGTGCGTGGCGAGGTGCGGCATCGGTCAGGCTCGCGCAGAGCCGTCGACGGTCCTCGGGCGGCTAGGGTCCGGATATGCGACCGGTGCTGGTGCTCAATGGGCCGAACCTCGGTCGGCTGGGGGCGCGCGAGCCGGAGGTCTACGGCAGCGCCACCCACGCGGACCTGGTCGAGCGATGCGCGGCCTGGGGCAAGGCTCTCGGCCTCGAGGTCGAGGTCTGGCAGACAGACGACGAGGCGGAGCTCCTCCGCTGGCTACATGAAGCAGCCGACACAGCCACGCCCGTCGTGCTCAATCCCGCCGCCTTCACGCACTACTCCTACGCGCTGCGCGATGCCTGTGCCCAGGCCACCGCACCACTGGTCGAGGTGCACCTCACCAACCCCAGCGCCCGCGAGGACTTCCGGCACACCAGCGTCATCGCGGCGGTCGCCACGGGGACAATCGCCGGTTTCGGGGTCGACTCCTACCGGCTGGCGCTAGAGGCAATCGCGCGCCTGCCAAATTCGGGTTCGTGATCAGGCGCTGAGGTTCGGTAGAGTCGACATGATCCCCGCGGAGACACACGTCGGCAATTCGGCCGCCGTGCCCGCGCTCCACATCCCCGGCAGGAAGCGAACCCCTCTGGTATGGCCACGACCAACGACCTGAAGAACGGCATGGTGCTCAACCTCGACGGCCAGCTCTGGTCCGTGGTCTGGTTCCAGCACCACAAGCCCGGCAAGGGCGGCGCGGTGGTTCGGACCAAGCTCAAGAACGTGCTGTCGGGCAAGGTCGTCGACAAGACGTTCAACGCCGACGTCAAGGTCGACACCGCCAATGTCGACAAGCGGGGCATGACCTATCTGTACAACGATGGTTCGTCCTACGTCTTCATGGACACAGAGACCTATGACCAGGTGCACATCACCCCGGAGACCATCGGGGACGCGTCGCACTTCATGTTGGAGAACCAGGAAGCCACGGTCGCCATGCATGAGGGCACTCCGCTGTACGTCGAGCTGCCGGCCTCGGTCGAGCTCGTTGTCGAGTACACCGAGCCGGGCCTGCAGGGTGACCGCTCGACCGGCGGGACCAAGCCGGCGCGGCTCGAGACGGGATTCGAGGTCGCCGTACCTCTCTTCGTCACCACCGGCGAAAAGGTCAAGGTCGACACCCGGGACGGCAGCTATCTCGGCCGCGTCTCCAGCTGATGGGAGCGCGCACCAAGGCACGCAAGCGGGCTCTGGACATCCTCTTCGAGTCCGAGCTCCAAGGGCGGCTTCTCGGCGCAACGCTCGCAGAACGTCGCGACCAGCCCGATCGGCCTCTGAACGAGTACACCGTCCGACTCGTCGAGGGTGTGGTGGCCCATCAGGCAGAGATCGACGCACTTCTCGAGGCGCACGCAGCCGGCTGGTCGCTGGCCCGGATGCCGGCCGTCGACCGCAACATCGCCCGGATCGGCGTCTACGAGCTGCGGTACGTCGACGAGGTGCCGCCGGCCGTGGCGCTGAGCGAGGCGGTCAGCCTCGCCAAGGATCTTTCGACCGACGAGTCACCCTCCTTCGTCAACGGCCTGCTGGCCGCGGTTGCTGGGCTCGCGCCGGTGGATTTGACACAATGACGGCCAGACGGCAGGTCGTTACCGGATCGACATCGTCGTCCGGGCAACGCCCAGCCGGTCCGGTGCGTCGTCTGAGCAGGGAGGCAGGTCAAAGGACCTGATGAACATGCGACTTCACACCCCGCGTCAGGCCTCGTCGCGCCGGCTCGGCCTCGCCGCCGTCACCGTCGTGGCGTCGTCTGCTGTCGTCCTCGCCGGCTGCTCGGCCGGATCCGGCGACCACGGCGCCACGGTCGACCCCGGACACGGCCACTCCGTCGCCATCCGGCCGACTCACTCGCCGAAGCCGCAGCTGCCCCGCCCGACCGTGTCCGTCGCCGGCGGCGACTCCGACGTCTCCTGGCAGGGCGGGGTGGTGCTCGCCGCGCAGCACGGCACGATCTCCACCGTGACCGTCAGCGACCCCAAGGGCAACGTCGCCCAGGGCCAGATCTCGTCCGACGGGTCCCGGTGGGCCAGCGCCGGGCACCTGCTCCCCGGAACGTCGTACACCGCTCGTGTCGTGGTCGAGAACCAGACCAGCGGGCCGGTCCAGCGGGTGCTGCACTTCACGACCAGCAACGCCACCCAGACCGTGTCGATGTCAGCAACCCCGGGGCCGAGCGCGGTCGTCGGCGTCGGTGAGCCGATCAGCGTTACGTTCAGCCGGGCGATCGAGGACCGCGCCTCCGTGGAGCGCGCGATGTCGGTGACGACCTCCAAGGGGACAGTCGAAGGCGCCTGGCATTGGTTCTCCTCGACCCAGGTCCACTTCCGCCCCAAGAGCTACTGGCCGGCAAACACCCAGATCACCGTGCATGTCGACCTGCAGCACGTCTACGCCGGCGGTGACACGTGGGGCGACCGCAACCACGACTGGAGCTTCCGGACCGGTGACGCGCACGTGTCGTATGTCAGCGCGACCAAGGACACCTTCCGCTACACCGTCAATGGCAAGAGCGTGGGCGTCTGGCCGACCGGCATGGGTCAGCCCGGATTCGAGACCCGCAGCGGCACCTACGTCGTCCTCGCCAAGGCCCCAATGGTCGAGATGACGTCCTGCAGTATCGGGCTCAGCTGCACCCCCGGTCAGGGTGAGTACTACGACCTCCACGTCCATTGGGACACCCGCATCACCTGGACCGGCACGTTCGTCCACGCGGCCCCCTGGGACTACCAGTTGGGCAAGGCCAACACCTCGCACGGCTGCATCCACCTGTCGACGGACCACGCCAAGACGTTCTACGACCAGGCACAGGTCGGCGACGTCGTCGTGGTGACCGGCACCAACCGGTCCTACAACCCGACAGACCCCGGGATGATGGACTGGAACCTCTCCTGGTCCCAGTGGCTGGCCGGTTCCGCTCTGCATTGACCCGCCGTGTCCGTACGCCGACTGCTCGGCCAGTCGGGTAGTCTCGGGCGCGAAGACATCCTTTAACGAGCCGTCCGGTGAGGCGGAGAAGGAGGTCGCCGTCATGACGTCTGCCCAGCGCAGCGGTCTCGACCTCGACACCTCTCGTGTGGTGCTCGACGAGGCGGATATCGCCCGAGCCATCACTCGCATCGCGCACGAGATCCTCGAACGCAACAAGGGCCCTCAAGGGGTTCTCATCCTCGGCATCCCCACCCGTGGGGTCGCCCTCGCCCAGCGGGTCGCCGCCGCGATGAGCCGAGTCGAGGGGGTGCCCGTCGCGGCCGGCTCCCTCGACGTGACGATGTATCGCGACGACGTCCGGCTGCGGCCGGCACGCACGCTCGAAGCCACCACGATTCCCTCCGGTGGCGTCGACGGCGCCACCGTGGTGCTCGTCGACGACGTCCTGTTCAGCGGGCGCACGATCCGCGCCGCCCTCGACGCCCTCAACGACGTCGGCCGGCCGACCGCCGTCCAGCTCGCCGTCCTCGTCGACCGCGGGCATCGTGAGCTGCCGATCCGGGCCGACTTCGTCGGCAAGAACCTCCCCACCTCGCTGGTGGAGCGGGTCGAGGTCCTGCTCTCGGAGTACGACGGCACCGACGCCGTGGTCATCTCGGCGGCCGCAGGGGGTCGAGCATGAGACGACACCTGCTCTCCGGCGCGGACCTGACCCGCGAGGACGCCCTCCTCGTCCTCGACACCGCGGCCGAGCTCCGGGCGCTGGCAGACCGGCCGATCAAGAAGCTGCCGACCCTACGCGGCCGCACCGTCGTCAATCTCTTCTTCGAAGACTCCACCCGGACTCGCATCTCGTTCGAGGCGGCCGCCAAACGGCTGTCCGCGGACGTGATCAACTTCTCGGCCAAGGGCTCGAGCGTGTCGAAGGGCGAGAGCCTGAAGGACACCGCGTTGACACTCGAGGCGATGGGTGCCGACGCCGTGGTGATCCGGCACTCTGCGTCCGGGGCGCCGCACCGGTTGGCGACCAGCGGCTGGGTCCGCTCATGCGTGATCAACGCCGGCGACGGCACGCACGAGCATCCGACCCAGGCGCTGCTCGACGCGTTCACGATGCGCCGCCATCTGGGGGACCTCGACGGCCGACGCGTCACGATCGTCGGCGACGTGCTCCACAGCCGGGTCGCCCGCTCGAACGCGCTGCTCCTGAGCACCCTGGGCGCCGACGTCACGTTGGTGGCGCCGCCGACGCTGCTGCCGGTCGGTGTCGAAGCCTGGCCGGTCCACACGTCGTACGACCTCGACACCGAGCTGGACAAGTCCGACGTGGTGATGATGCTGCGGGTCCAACGCGAACGGATGAACGCCGCCTTCTTCCCCAGCGCGCGGGAGTACAGCCGCCGCTACGGGCTCGACGAGCGGCGGTTCGCCCGGCTGCCTGACCACGCGATCGTGATGCACCCCGGTCCGATGAACCGCGGGATGGAGATCTCCGCCAACGTCGCCGACTCCACCAGGTCGGTGATCGTCGAGCAGGTCACCAACGGCGTCGCGGTCCGGATGGCGGTGCTCTACCTGCTGCTCAGCGGCCCGGACACCAGGCTCGACGACGAGCCGGCTGGGCAGGAGGTGGAGAAATGACCGACTACCTCCTCACCGGCGCCCGGCCACTCGGCGGCGAACCAACTGACCTGCTGCTCCGCGACGGCCGCATCGCCGAGCCCGCCGACGCGGGCAAGAAGGTCGTCCGGGTCGACGCCGACGGTCTCGTGGCTTTGCCGGGCCTCGTCGACCTGCACACCCACCTTCGCGAGCCCGGCCGCGAAGACGCCGAGACAGTGCTCACCGGCTCCCGGGCGGCCGCGGCGGGTGGCTTCACGGCAGTGCACGCGATGGCCAACACCGACCCGGTTGCCGACACGGCAGGGGTTGTCGAACAGGTCTGGCACCTCGGTCAGATGGCGGGGTACGTCGACGTACGACCCGTCGGGGCAGTCACCGCAGGACTGGGGGGCAGCATCCTCGCCGAGCTCGGCGCGATGGCCGACTCCGCGGCCGGCGTTCGGGTCTTCTCCGACGACGGCAAGTGCGTCTCCGACGCGGTGCTGATGCGGCGGGCCCTGGAGTACGTCAAGGCCTTCGACGGCGTCGTCGCCCAGCATGCCCAAGAGCCGCGGCTCACCGAGGACGCCCAGATGAACGAGGGGACTGTCTCCGGCGTGCTCGGGATGCGCGGCTGGCCTGCCGTCGCGGAGGAGGCGATCATCGCGCGTGACGTGCTGCTGGCTGCCCATGTCGGCTCCCGGCTGCACGTCTGCCATGTGTCGACCGCCGGCTCCGTCGAGCTCATCCGCTGGGCCAAGAGCAAAGGCTGGGAGGTCACCGCAGAGGTCACGCCGCACCACCTGCTGCTCACCGACGACCTCGTTGCCACCTACGACCCCATCTACAAGGTCAACCCGCCCCTGCGCACTGCCGCCGACGTCGAGGCGCTGCGGGCGGCCCTCGCCGACGGCACGATCGACTGCGTCGCCACCGACCACGCACCGCATCCCACCGAGGACAAGGAGTGCGAGTGGGCGGCGGCCGCGATGGGCATGCTCGGGCTCGAGACCGCGCTGTCCGTCGTGCAGCACACGATGGTCGACGCCGGCCTGCTCGACTGGGCCGGGGTCGCAGACCGGATGTCGGTGCGGCCGGCCCGGATCGGCCGGGTCGGCGACCACGGTCGCGGTCTCGGTGCGGGCGCGCCTGCCAACCTCGTGCTCGTCGACCCCACGGCCAGCCGGACCATCGATCCTGCCGACTCGGCCTCGCTGTCGCGGAACACTCCCTACACCGGGATGACGCTGCCGGGCGCCGTCGTGGCCACCTTCCTGCGCGGCCGGCCGACGGTCCTCGACGGCAAGCTCTGCTGACGACCGGTGTGACACCCTTGGCCGGTGGCTGACTACCTCGACACGGCGGACTACCTCGACACGTCAGGCCGGCCGGACCGGATCGCCGGCGGTGTGCGTCGCATCCCGGTCACCACGCCGAGCGGCGACTTCACGGTCTGGACCAAGCGGTTCGGCAACAACCCTGACCTCAAGCTGTTGCTGCTGCACGGCGGGCCGGGCGCCACCCACGAGTACCTCGAGCCGTGCGACTCGTTCCTGCCTGCGGCCGGCGTCGAGTACTACTACTTCGACCAGCTCGGCTCGTTCTACAGCGACCAGCCCGACGACCCGTCACTGTGGGAGGTCGAGCGATTCGTCGACGAGGTCGAGCAGGTACGGCGAGCGCTCGGCCTCACACCCGACGACTTCGTGCTCTACGGCCAGTCCTGGGGCGGCGTGCTGGCGATCGAGTACGCCCTCGCACACCAGGAGCAGCTCAAGGGCCTGGTGATCTCGAACATGATGGCCAGCATCCCGGCGTACAACCGGTACGCCGAGGAGGTGATCATGCCGAGGATGCACCAGGACGCCCTGGCCGAGATCAAGCGGCTGGAGGCCGCCGGTGAGACCAACGACCCGGCGTACGAGGCGCTGCTGATGGAGCACCATTACGTGCGCCACGTGTGCCGGCTGCCGGTGGAGGAGTGGCCGGACCCTGTCGTGCGTGGCTTCGCCCACATCAACCCGGCGATCTATGTGCCGATGCAGGGCCCCAGCGAACTCGGAGCCAGCGGCAAGCTCTCGCAGTGGGACCGGACCGCCGACCTGGAGCGCATCGAGGTGCCGACGCTGGTCGTCGGCGCCGAGCACGACACCATGGACCCCGCGCACCTGCGGTGGATGGCGAAGCAACTGCCGCGCGGGCGCTACCACCACTGCCCGAACGGCAGTCACCTGGCGATCGTCGACGACCAGGAGACATACTTCGCCGGCCTGGTCGACTTCCTCAAGGGGCTGTAAGCATCGATGGATGTCGTCTCAGGGTCCGCCACGCTGGCCGCCGAGGAGCATGGCAGCGGTGAGCCGACCGTGCTGCTCCTCCATGCCGGTGTGACCGACCAGCGCAGTTGGCGGCATGTTGTCGAGGCGCTGCCCGACGTCCGCTGCCTGAGCTACGACGCCCGCGGCTTCGGCCGGACCGCCTATCAACCGGAGAACGGCTGGTCCAGCGTCGACGACGCGACGGCCGTTCTGGACGCGTACGGTGTCGGCTCCGCCGTGGTGGTCGGGGCCTCCGTTGGTGGGCGGACGGCTCTCGACCTCGCGCTGACCCATCCGGAACGGGTCCGCGGTCTCGTCCTGATCGGGCCCGCGATCAGCGGTGCGCCGGAACCGGCGTACGAGCCGGAGGTGGACGTCCTCGGTGCACAGCAGGAGGCTGCCTTCGAGCGCGGCGACCTGGACGAGGTCAATCGGATCGACGCCCACCTCTGGCTCGACGGGCCGCTGGCGGCTGACGGTCGCGTCGGTGGCGAGACGCGACGGCTCTTCCTGGAGATGAACGCGATCGCCGGTGCGGCCGATGACCCTGGCGAGGAGCGGCGCGGCGTCGACGCCTGGGACAGACTCGGCGAGATCGCCGTACCCACTCTGCTGCTGCTCGGGTTGCTGGACCTGCGCTATATCGCCGACGGGTGCCGGCACGCGGCGGCCCGGATCGCGAAGGCGCGCCTGGTCGAACTGCCAGGTGTCGCTCACCTGCCGCACCTGGAGAACGACCAAACGACGTTGCGCGCGATTGCCGACTTCGTGTCGGCGGTCTAGTCGCGCTGCTCATCGTCGTACGGGTTCGTCGAACCGGGACTGTCGCACCGGGATCGTGAAGATTCCGTCGCTCCAGGCCTTCCGCTGGTGCCTGGGTCGGTGGCATGCTGAGCGCGGCCATGTTCTCGGAGAGCCGTCGGCTCTCCGATCGACGGAGGTGGACGAGTGCGCACTCGAGCAGGCATCGGCTTTGCAACAGCGGCGGTTCTGGCAGTAGGCAGTCTCGCCGCGACTGTCCCACAGGCCGGCGCGGTGCAGCCGTCGTCGACGCTGCACCCCAGCACGGTCAGGGTGTGCGCGGCGCGGCCGGCTCCCGGTTTCGCCACCTGTCTGGCCATCGCGGTCGCCGGTCCGGAGGGTCGGATCGCGATGTCGTCCCGGCCGCTCGCCGCTGCGTTCACGCCGACCGACATCCAGAGTGCCTACAACCTGACCGGCCTGAAGTCCGGTGGGCGGACCGTGGCGATCATCGACGCCTACGGATATCCCACGCTGGAGTCCGACCTGGCGCTCTACCGGTCGACGTACGGGCTCCCGAAGTGCACCACCGGCAACGGGTGCCTGACGATCATGAACCAGAACGGCGGCTCCAAGCCACCGGACACCAACTCCGGCTGGGACGTGGAGCAGGCCCTCGACGTCGATGCCGTCTCCGCGGCATGCCCGGACTGTCACATCCTCGTCGTGCAGGCCAAGAACGCGTCGCTCTACAACCTCGGTGCGGCCGTCAACCGGGCGGCGATCCAGAAGGGTGTCGTGGCGATCTCCAACAGCTACACCGCCCGCAAGGACCGGCACAAGAACACCGCCTACAACCACCGCGGGATTGCTATCACCGCGGCGACCGGCGACAGCGGCTACCAAGGCGGCGCGTACCCCGCTGACGACCTGCACGTGGTCGCGGTCGGCGGCACCTCGGTGACGAAGTCGGGCAGCACCTACACCGAGGCCGCCTGGTCGGGCGCAGGCTCAGGCTGCGCGGCCGACATGAAGGTGCCGCACTGGCAGGTCGGCGTCGACACGACCTGCAGCACCCGCGCCATGAGCGACGTCGCCGCAGCGGCGGACCCGAACCTCGGAGGGTTGAGCATCGTGCTCAACGGCCACTTCGAGCAGGTGGGGGGCACCAGCGAAGCAACCCCGCTGATCGCCGCTGTGTTTGCGCTGTCGGGCAACACCCACCGCTACCCGGCGCGGAACCTGTACGAGAACCCGCAGTTCCTCAACGACATCACGTCGGGGAGC
>JAICMS010000050.1 GCA_025929075.1 Propionibacteriales bacterium | reverse complement strand
TGCGGCCGGTCTTCGAGCCCCGCCTGGCCCCGCTGCCCGGCGAGCTCGACGACGCCGACGTGCTCGACGTCGCCCTGCGGGTGGTCGCCGACCTCGTCGCCCAGCCCGGACAGCCGCCGGCTGCCCGCGAGATGGGCAAGTCGATCGCCCGCCGCCTCCCGCGCCGGCTCCGCCGCCGGCTGCCCTTCTGAGACGCCCACTCCAGACCGCGCCGAGACGTCACTTCTGCACCGACACGCCGGCAAAGCCGGTGCGTTATTACCGTCTCGGCGGGTTTTTGGGGGTGGAGGTCAGCGGGAGAGGAGGCGGCGGGTCGCGGCGCGGAGGCTGCCGGGCGCGGTCTTCAGGGGCTCGGGAACGCTCGGCCGCCACGGCGTCGACGCCTTCTGCAGCGCCGCCTTGAGCTCGCGGTTGCGGGCGCGCTGCCGGCCGCCGTGTCGCAGCAGCGCGGTGGCAGCACGGATCGCGGCCGGCCCCAGCTCGGCCTCCGTCAGCGACGTCGGCGACACGAACTCGCTCTCCGGATGCGGCGCTGGGATGAGCTCCTCGAGGTCGCCCACGACCTGGTAGCCGGCGACCTTCAGCTCCTCGACCAGCTGGTGTGACCGGTCGGTCACCCACTCCAGCCGCTCGGGCGGCAGCGTCAGCTTCGCCGAGTGGCCGCCCAGCACCTCCTCCGCGAGGAAGAGCCGCACCAGCGCGTCATAGCTGCCGGGATCCATCTTCTTCAGGTCCGGGTTCATCCGCCGCACCAGCTCGGTCTCGGCCACGCCCATCGAGGGGTTGGTCCGTCGCGTCGTCGGCGGGTACGTCGACGGGTCGAGCCCGACGACGACACAGAACCGCTGCCACAGCGCATCGCGCGGGCCGTCCGCCTGCGGGACCGTCACCACGTGGATGCGGTCGACCGGGACGAACTCCGACCAGCGACCGAGGACGTAAGCGGCGTCGTGCATACCCCAGAACATGTGGCCGAACGGCTTCGGCGCGTCCAGCCCCAGCTCGATCAGGTCGTCGACGAACTTCTCCAGCGTCACCGTGTGCTTGTGCTTGATGTGCTCCTGCCAGTCCGACACCAGCTGGCGGCCGAAGTCGCGAGCGGAGAAGACGACGTGGATCTCGGCCGGACCGACGCTCTCCAGCCCCTTGGCGATCCGCTCGGTACGCGAGCCGCCGAGCAGCTCGTTGGACACCACGACGGTGTGGCCGGGCCAGTCGCGGATCCGGTCGGCGACGGCCTTCCACTCCCCGGCGAACCGGTCCGGGCCGTGGCCCGACCAGCCAACGCCGCGGAAGTCCTGCATCGAGCGGAACGACTGTCCACGGTCGCCGTACGGATAGAGAACCCCGTGCTCGGCGAGCAGGCTCCGGTTGTCGAAGAGCGTGTTCTGCAGGTAGGTCGTGCCGGTCTTGGGTGCTCCCACATGGAAGAAGACCCGCTTGCGCGGCGTGCTCTCAAGCGGCGTCATGAGCGGCTCTGCGGCTGGCCGGACAGGTACATTGTGGGCAGGATGTCGCGCACGCGATCATCGTAGGTGTCCGCGACTCACGCATGCCGGTCAAGGGGACGGGACTGGTAGCGTGAGCGCGTCGTAGCCAGCCTCGCCGCTAAGGACAGAACGTGACGCAGACCAACGAGGACGCTCTCGAGGAGAGTCCCGCCGCGGCTGGTCTGCGCGTCGTGCAGCGGACGATCATCCGCGCCGACCAGGAGCTCGACGTCCGGCCGCTGTACGTCACCGGGCTGTCGTCGTTCAGCAGCGGTGAGAGCACGGCCAGGCAAAGCGGCGCATCGGAGGTCGAGGATCCCGACCCCGCGGAGGCCGGTGGCAAGGGCGGCGGCGCGGCCAACGACTACAGCCAGCAAACGCCCGCCGACGTCCACACCGGCGAGGGGCTCGCCGCCTACGGCCAGATCACGGCCAGCTCCGGAGCGACGGCCAGGCCGGAGCGGCGGCTCACCTTCGGCACCTACTTCAACGCGTTCCCGGCCAGCTACTGGCGACGCTGGACCGACTACCGCTCCGTGCGCCTGGTCGCCAAGCTGTCCGGTCAGGGCACGCTGATCGTCTACCGCTCGACCGCCAAGGGCCACGTCCAGCGGGCGGACTCAGCGGTGATCGAGTCCAAGACGCCGCAGACCGTCGAGCTGGAGCTGTCGCTCAAGCCGTTCATCGACGGCGGCTGGTACTGGTTCGACATCGAGGCCGGCGACGGCCCGCTGACCCTGCACGAAGCCAGCTGGGCGGTGGAGACCGAGAAGGTAACGTCCGGCACCGTCTCGATCGGCATCACCACTTACAACCGGCCCGACTTCTGCATCGACCAGCTCGTGAAGCTGTCGCACGAGCCCAAGGTGCTGGACATCCTCGACGAGATCCTGGTCATCGACCAGGGCACCGACAAGGTCGCCGACCACGAGCTCTTCGCCCGGACCAAGGCGACCCTGGGCTCGAAGCTGCGCCTCATCGAGCAGGGCAACCTGGGCGGCTCCGGCGGCTTCTCGCGGGCGATGGACGAGGTGACCTCCAAGGGCGTCGCCGACTACGTGCTGCTGCTCGACGACGACGTCGTGTGCGAGCTCGAGGGCATCCTGCGCGCGGTGACCTTCGCCGACCTCGCGAAGCGGCCGACGATCGTCGGCGGTCAGATGTTCAGTCTCTACGACAGGTCGGTGCTGCACGCCTACGGCGAGACCGTCGCGAAGTGGCGGTGGTTCTGGGGCCCGGCTCCCAACACCGTGCACGGCCACAACTTCGCCCGCCGCCCGCTCCGCTCGACCCGGTGGCTGCATCGTCGGGTGGACGTCGACTACAACGGTTGGTGGATGTGCCTGATCCCGACCAAGGTGGTCAAGGAGATCGGGCTGTCGCTGCCGATGTTCATCAAGTGGGACGACGCCGAGTTCGGCCTCCGTGCCGGCAAGTCGGGATTCCCGACCGTCACGCTGCCCGGGGTGGCGGTGTGGCATGTGCCGTGGCACGAGAAGGACGACACGATCGACTGGCAGGCCTACTTCCACCGGCGCAACCGGATCATCGCGGCGCTGCTGCACTCGCCGTACGACCACGGTGGCCGGCTGATCCTCGAGAGCTTCGAGACGCAGGTCAAGCACCTGCTGTCGATGCAATACGGCCCGGCGGAGCTCGGCCTGCTGGCCATCCAGGACATCCTCGACGGCCCGCAGCGGATGCACCGCGACGTGCTCCGGCGGCTGCCTGAGCTGCAGGAGCTGCGCACGTCGTACGACGACCAGCGGGCCCGCACCGACCTCGACCTCTTCCCGGTGCCGCGGCGCAAGAAGCCGCCCCGCCGCGGCAAGGAGCCGACAGCCCCCAAGGGTCACCTGGCCCGTGGCAAGACGATGGCGATCGGCGCCGTCAGACAGGCCCTGCCCGTGCGTGCCCTGTCCCGCCGCAACCCCGAGGCCAGCGTCCCCCACGTCGACCTGAAGTGGTGGCTGCTCTCGCAGTTCGACTCGGCCCTGGTCTCGTCCGCCGACGGCACCACCGCCTCTTGGTACAAGCGCCAACCCGATCTCTTCCGCGACCTGCTGGCCCGGTCCATTTCGATCCACGCGCAGCTGCTGCGCGAATGGCCGAAGCTGGTCGAGCAGTACCGCAGTTCGCTCCCCGAGCTGTCCTCGCCGCAGACGTGGAAGTCCACGTTCGACGAATCTCGCAAGCGGGACGAGCAGGCCCCGACAGACCTTCGTGGCTAGCACGACCGCGGCCGGCGCGGCCAACAGGCGCAAGCTCGTCATCGTCGAGTCACCAGCCAAGGCACGCACGATCACGGGCTTCCTCGGCCCGGGATATGTGGTGGAGTCCTCGATCGGCCACATCCGCGACCTGCCCAACAACGCCAGCGAGGTGCCAGCGAAGTACAAGTCGGAGCCCTGGGGCCGGCTCGGCGTGGACGTCGACAACGGCTTCCGGCCCGTCTACGTCGTCTCGGCAGACAAGAAGAAGCAGATCGCCAAGCTGCGCTCGCTGCTGAAGGACGCCGACGAGCTCTACCTCGCCACCGACGAGGACCGCGAAGGCGAGGCGATCGCGTGGCATCTGCGCGAGGAGCTCAAGCCCACGGTGCCTGTGCACCGGATGGTGTTCCACGAGATCACCCCGGCCGCGATCGCCGACGCCGTCGCGAGTCCGCGCGAGATCGACGAAGACCTCGTCGAGGCGCAGGAAGCGCGTCGGATCCTCGACCGGCTCTACGGCTACGAGGTCTCGCCGGTGCTGTGGAAGAAGGTGATGAGCGGGTTGTCCGCCGGCCGGGTGCAGTCCGTCGCGATCCGGCTCGTCGTCGACCGCGAGCGCGAGCGGATGGCGTTCCGCGCCGCGGCGTACTGGGACCTCGAGGCGCAGTTCGACGCCGGCGAGGATGCCACGCCGCGGGTCTTCCCGGCCCGGTTGAGCGCCGTCGACGGTCGCCGGGTCGCACAGGGACGTGACTTCGCAGCGTCCGGTGCGCTCCAGCCGGGCAGCGACGTCGTCCACCTCGACCAGGGGCGCGCGCAGGCGCTGGCCGAAGCCTTGCAGGGCAGGGACTTCTCGGTCGTCGCCGTCGAGTCCAAGCCCTATCGCCGGTCTCCGTACGCACCGTTCCGTACGACGACGCTGCAGCAGGAGGCGTCCCGCAAGCTCGGCTACGGCGCCGCCCGCACGATGCAGGTCGCCCAGCGGCTCTACGAGAACGGCTTCATCACCTACATGCGGACCGACTCGATCACGCTGTCGGACACCGCGTTGCGAGCGGCGCGCGACCAGGTCGCCGATCTCTTCGGCCGCGAATACCTCCCCGACGCGCCGCGCACCTATCAGAGCAAGGTCAAGAACGCTCAGGAGGCGCACGAGGCGATCCGGCCAGCGGGCGAACGGTTCCGCACACCGGGGGAGACCGGGCTCAGCGGTGAGGAGTTCCGGCTCTACGAGCTGATCTGGATGCGCACTGTCGCGTCGCAGATGAAGGACGCCGAGGGCCGCTCGGTCGCGCTGCGCATCGCCGCGACCGCGGCGAGTGGTGAGGAGTGTGTCTTCTCCGCGACCGGTCGAGTCCTCACGTTCCACGGCTTCTTGAAGGCCTACGTCGAGGGGTCCGACGATCCCGACAGCGACAAGGACGACCGCGAGACCCGACTGCCCGACGTCGCCGAGGGCGACCCGCTGTCGCTGGCCGAGCTGGCGCCGGCCGGTCACGAGACCCGCCCGCCAGCGCGCTACACCGAGGCCAGCCTGGTCCGGGAGCTCGAGGAGCGCGAGATCGGCCGGCCGTCGACGTACGCGTCGATCATCGGCACGATCCTCAACCGCGGTTACGTCTACAAGAAGGGCAGCGCGCTGGTGCCGGCCTGGCTGGCCTTCGCGGTCGTTCGGCTGCTCGAGCGGCACTTCAGCCGGCTCGTCGACTACAACTTCACCGCGAAGATGGAGGACGTCCTCGACGAGATCGCCGCTGGCCGACGCGACTCGACGTCGGAGCTCACCGAGTTCTACTTCGGCTCCGACGCCCTCGAAGGGCTGAAGCAGCTGGTGACCGGGCTCGGCGAGATCGACGCCCGTGAGCTGTCGACCTTCGAACTCAGGGACGGCGTCGTGCTGCGAGTCGGGCGATACGGGCCGTATGTGGAGGCCGCCGACGGCAGCCGGGCGAACGTGCCGGAGGACCTGCCACCCGACGAGCTCACGCCCGAGAAGGCCGCCGAGCTGCTCGCCAACCCGGCTGGCGCCGAACGCGAGCTTGGCGTCGACCCCGAGACCGGACACCCGGTCGTGGCGAAGAACGGGCGCTACGGGCCCTACGTGACCGAGGTGCTGCCCGACGACGCGCCGAAGGGAGCCAAGCCGCGAACCGGATCGCTCTTCGCCTCGATGAGCCTCGACACCGTCGACCTCGACCAGGCGCTACGGCTGCTGAGCCTGCCCCGCGTGGTCGGCGTCGATCCCGAGTCGGCCGAGCAGATCACCGCCCAGAACGGCCGCTACGGCCCGTATCTCAGGAAGGGCAGCGACTCGCGGTCGCTGGGCTCGGAGGAGGAGCTCTTCACGGTCACGCTCGACCAGGCGCTCGCGCTCTACGCCCAGCCCAAGCAACGCGGCCGGCGGGCCGCCGCCGGGCCGCTGCGCGAGCTCGGCGAGGACCCCGAGACCAAGCGGCCGATCGTCGTCAAGAGCGGCAGGTTCGGGCCCTACGTCACCGACGGTGAGTACAACGCAACGCTGCGGCAGGGCGACGACGCCGAGACGGTCAGCCTCGAGCGGGCCAGCCAGCTGCTGGCCGACAAGCGCGCCAAGGGCCCCGCCCCCACCAAGCGTGGAGCCGCCAAACGCGTCCCGGCTAAGCGTTCGGCCACCAAACGTTCCGCCGCCAAGCGCGCCACCCCCAACAAGCCCTAGAACTCCGCCGAGACGGCAAGAATGCGCCGGTTTTGCCGGCGTGTCGGTGCACTGGTGACTTCTCGGCGGGCGATGCAACCGGGCTCGACCCGAGATCAGTAGCGCTACGGCCCGGTAACGACATCGGGTCGGCGTCCTGCCGGACACTACGCTGGCTTGCGTGTCCGAGGCCCTGTCGACGTACGGGCGCGGCGTCCTGCAGATCACCGCCTTCCGCCGACTGTGGATCGGGCTGGGACTCTCCAGTCTCGGCGACTGGCTCGGTCTGCTAGCGCTGACCGCGATGGCGGCGTCGCTCGCGCCGCACACGTATGCCGACCAGAACTTCGCCATCGGCGGGGTGCTGCTGCTCCGGGTGCTCCCTGCAGTCGTCATAGGCCCGCTCGCCGGCTACATCGCCGACCGGCTCGACCGCCGGCAGACCCTCGTCGTCGGCGACGTGCTGCGTGGGGCCGTCTTCGTGTCGATCCCGATCGTGCACACGCTGGCCTGGGTGCTCGCGGCGACGGTGATCATCGAGGCGATCAGCCTCGTCTGGCTGCCGGCCAAGGACGCGACGGTGCCCAATCTGGTGCCGCGCGAGTCGCTGGAGGCGGCCAACCGGATCTCGATCGCCACGACCTACGGCTCTGCGCTGCCGGCGGCCGGCATCTTCGTGCTGCTGTCTCTGTCGGCCCGTGGCCTGGACTCCTCACTCGGCTGGATGTCGAACGCGCCCGTGGCGCTGTCGCTGTACTTCAACGCTGCGTCGTTTCTGGTGTCGGGCATCGTCGTGGCGACGCTGCCAGGGATTCCGCGTGGGCCGGCGCTGGCGGCGGACGCCAGGCGTGGGCTGCTGGGGACGGTCCGGGACGGTTGGGCCTTCGTCGCCGGCGTGCCAGTGGTGCGCGGGCTGGTGGTCGGCATCACCGGCGCGTTTGCAGCCGGCGGTCTCGTCGTCGGGCTGGCGCGGGTCTACGTCGCCGACCTCGGCGGCGGCGACCCGGGGTACGGCCTGGTCTTCGCCGCCGTCTTCGGCGGCCTGGCGCTCGGGATGTTCCGCGGCCCCCGGCTGCTGGTGGCGATGTCGCGCCGCCGACTGTTCGGCTTCTCGTTGATCGCGGCCGGCATCGTCCTCGCCGGCATTGCGCTGATCGCCAACCTGGTCATCGCCACGGCACTCACGCTGGTGATGGGGTTCTTTGCCGGCAGCGCCTGGATCACCGGCTACACGCTGCTCGGCCTGGAAGTGTCCGACGCCCTGCGCGGTCGGACGTTCGCCTTCGTGCAGACGCTGATCCGGCTCTCGCTCGCGGCGGTGCTCGCCCTCGGTCCGCTCATTGCGGGCGTGATCGGCGAGCACAGCTGGCACGTCACCAAGCACGCCGAGCTGGACTACAACGGCGCGGCGATCACGATGTTCGCTGCCGGGCTCGCGATGATCGCTGTCGGTTGGAGCGCCTACCATCTCATGAACGACCGCCCCGGTGTCACGATCCGCAGCGAGCTGAGGAAGTCCTTGATCCGCGCCACTCCCGTCTACCCGCGCACGGGCCTCTTCGTGGCGTTCGAGGGCGGCGAGGGCGCCGGCAAGTCGACCCAGTCCGCTCTTCTCGCGCGCTGGCTGCGCAGCGAGGGCCATGAGGTCGTGCTCACCCGCGAGCCCGGCGACTCCGCTGTCGGCGCGACCCTCCGCGAGATCCTGCTCTCCCCGGCCACCGGCCAGCTCGGCGACCGGGCCGAGGCGCTGCTCTACGCCGCCGACAAGGCCGAGCACGTCGACAAGGTCGTGCGCCCCGCTCTCGAGCGAGGTGCGGTCGTCGTCACTGACAGGTACGTCGACAGCACGCTCGCCTACCAGGGCGCCGGCCGTGACCTGGCGACCACCGAGGTCGAGCAGGTGGCGCGCTGGGCAACCGACCACCTGCGCCCGCACCTGACCGTGCTGCTCGACGTGGACCCCGAGGTCGGGCTGGAGCGGTTCGCGGGCAGCGACCGACTCGAGTCCGAACCGCTGGACTTCCACAAACGCGTGCGGGCGGCTTTCCTGGGGCTGGCGTCGGCCGACCCTGACCATTACCTGGTCCTCGACGCCACCGGCGAGCGTGACGCGATCGCCAAGGCGGTGCGCGACCGGCTGCTCCCGTTGCTACCGCAGCTCCTACCGCAAAAGCACGACGCATGACCGGTCGTGTCGTCGCGACGGCGTTGAGGGTCGAGCGGTGAGCGTCTGGGACGACATCGTCGGACAGGACCGGCTGCTCGACGTCCTGCGCTCCGCCGTCGACGGTGCCGGGGACGCCCTGGCCGGCCGGCGGCAGGACACGATGACGCAGGCGTGGCTGTTCACCGGCCCGCCCGGCTCCGGCCGGTCCAACGCCGCGCGCGCCTTCGCGGCCGCGCTGCTGTGCGAGCAGAAGGGCTGCGGGGCGTGCCAGGCGTGCCGGACCGTGCTGGCCGGTACCCACGGCGACGTCATCCACATCCTCAGTGAGCAGTTGAGCATCGGTGTGGACACGATGCGTGACCTGGTGCGGCGGTCCGCCCTCTCCCCGGTCAGCAGGCGCTGGTTGGTGATCATCGTCGAGGATGCTGACCGGCTGACCGACAAGGCCGCTGACGCGCTGTTAAAGAGCATCGAGGAGCCGACTGCGCACACGGTGTGGGTTCTCTGCGCGCCGACCGTCGAAGACGTGCTGCCGACGATCAGGTCCCGCTGCCGGGTGCTGGTGCTGCGGACGCCGCCCAGCGACGCAGTCGCGGCGCACCTCGTGGCCAAGGACGGCGTACCCGAGTCGGTCGCGACCTTCGCGGCCCGCGCCTCTCAAGGCCACATCGGCAGGGCCCGCGCCCTGGCGCTCGACGACGCGGCGCGCACCCGGCGGCGAGAGGTGCTCCGGCTGCCCACCCAGCTGGTGAGCCTCGGCGCCTGCATGACCAGCGCCGCCAATGTCGTCGACGCCGCCACCGAGGAGGCGACCCCTCGCTCCACCGCTCTCGACGCCGAAGAGACCGCCGACCTTGCCTCGGCATTCGGCGGTGGGGGTGGCGGTCGCGGTCCGAGCGGGGCCGCCTACGCCGCCGCGGTGAAGGAGCTGCAGAAGAACCAGCGCCAACGCGCCAAGAGGCTGGTCCGCGACTCGCTCGACAGGTCCCTTCTCGACCTTGCCTCGTTCTACCGCGACGTGCTGACCGTGCAGATGGGTGGTGGCGTCGAGTTGGTCAATGAGGAGCAGCGTTCGGAGATCGAGGCGGTCGCTCGTCGTACGACGGCGGAGCAGACCGCCCGGCACGTCGGCGCCATCTTCGCCGCCCGCGAGGCGGTCGAGGGGGAGGTGGCGCCGATCCTGGCCGTGGAGGCTTTGATGATTTCGCTGAGCGGGGGTCCGAGCCGATGAGGCGGTTTCTGGCGGTGGCGTCGATCGCCTCCCTGCTCGTCGTCTCGTCGTGCGCGACGGCGCAGCATCTGGCGGGCGGGCCGGTCGCGCCGCCGTCGAGTTCCGGCGACTTGTCGGGGAGCCCGTCGCCGCCCGCGAGCCCCTCGTCGCCGGGCCTGTCGCCGTCGGGAGGACAGCTGCCGGCCGGCTTCGGCAAGGGGCCGCCGGGCAGCGGTCTGCACCGGTTCTACGCCCAACAGGTCTCATGGTCCGACTGCGGCGGTGGGGACCAGTGCGCCTCGATCTGGGTGCCACTCAACTACGCCAAGCCCAACGGTCTCGCCATCACGATCAAGGCCAAGCGTCAGCCCGCCGCCAACCAGTCCAACGTGCAAGGCTCGCTCTTCATCAACCCCGGCGGCCCGGGCGCGTCGGGCATCAACTACCTCAGCTATGTCGGGCTGAGCTCGTCGGTGACCGACGTCTACAACGTGATCGGCTTCGACCCCCGAGGCGTGGGGGAGAGCACGCCGGTCCAGTGCGTCTCCGACCACCAGCTCGACGTCTACCTGGCATCCGACCCGACCCCGGACGACGCTGCCGAGGTCCAGGGGATGGAGCGGCTGTGGCACCAGTTCACCGCCGGCTGCGTCGCGGACTCCGGGCCCCTGCTGGGCCACGTCTCGACGATCGAGGCCGCTCGTGACATGGACATCCTGCGGGCGGTCGTCCACGACCCGACGTTCAACTACTTCGGAGCCTCTTACGGCACCTATCTCGGCGCCACCTACGCCGCGCTCTTCCCGACGCATGTACGCCGGATGGTGCTCGACGGAGCCGTCGATCCGCTCGCCACCGCCCACACCACCGAGATCGACCAGGCTGCCGGCTTCCAGCAGGCGCTGACCGACTACCTCACCTACTGCGTCGGCCAGGGCGGCTGCCCGCTCGGCTCCAGCGTGCCGGCGGCGCAGCAGCGGCTGATCGCGCTCTTCCACCAGCTCGACGCGCATCCGCTGACCGCCAGCGACGGGCGCAAGCTGACCGAGGGGCTGGCCTTCCTCGGCGTCATCGTGCCCCTCTACAACCGCGCCTACTGGAGCGTCGAAACCTCAGCCTTGGCAGCCGTAGTCGGCGGCAACGCCGACCTCCTCCTGCAGCTCTCCGACGCCTACACCGGTCGCACGCCTTCGGGCACCTACCCCGGCAACACGATCGAGGCGCAGGCGGCGGTCAACTGCCTCGACCACCCCGAGCACGAGTCGATCGCCCAGATCGAGGCCGGCAAGTCGGCGTTCCTGAAGGCATCCCCGGTGTTCGGCCCGGCGGCGATGTGGTGGCCCTACTCCTGCTCCAACTGGCCGGTGGCATCCCACCTGCCGACGCCCAACTACCACGCCCCCGGCGCCCCGCCGATCGTCGTCATCGGCACCACCCACGACCCGGCCACGCCCTATCAGCAGGCGATCAACCTCGCCAACGACCTCGACTCCGGCGTGCTGCTCACCCGCAAGGGCGAGGGACACACCGCCTACGACAGCGGCAACACCTGCATCGTCTCTGCCGTCGACACCTACCTCACCTCCGGCCGCCCACCCGCCCCAGGCACCACCTGCTAAACCCCGCCGAGACGCCAAGAATGCCGCGGATTGGTCGGCGTGTCGGCGCAGATGTGACGTCTCGGCAAGCTGAATTCGCACCGATCGAGGAGATCCGATGAGCAACCTCGAAGCCGATGTCGAGATCGCCGACTGCCGATCCGGACCGCACCCGTTGGAGCCGACCGTCGAGGTCCTCACCCCGCGGCCGGTGCTGCTCGGTCCGCGGCAGGAGGTACGTCGTGTCCTGCCCAACCGCGAACGACGGATGATCGGCGCCTGGTGCTTCGTCGACCACTACGGGCCGCAGGACATCGCCGGTCAGCGCGGCATGTGGGTGCCGCCCCATCCGCACACCGGCCTGCAAACGGTCAGCTGGCTGCTGGCCGGAGAGGTCCGGCATCGCGACAGCCTGGGCAGCAACGTCGTCGTACTCCCGGGTCAGCTCAACCTGATGACCGCCGGGGCGGGCATCGCGCACTCAGAGGAGTCGCCCGCCGACCATTCACGGTGGCTGCACGGGCTGCAGCTGTGGGTTGCGTTGCCGGATCCGGCTCGGCAGGAGGCGCAGCGGTCGTTCGGCCAGTACGTCGACCTGCCGCACCTCGAGCAGCCAGGGCTGCGAGCCACGGTCGTCATGGGCGAGTTCGCAGGGGTGGCGTCTCCGGCGTCGACGTACTCGGAGATCGTCGGCGTCGAGCTCGAGGTCGCCGGTCAGCAGCAGATCGAGCTGCGACCCGAGCTGGAGTACGGCGTGCTCGCGGTCGACGGCCCGCTCGACGTGGCGGGCCAGATGATCGCTCAGAGCGAGATCTGCTACCTCGGTGGCGGCCGGTCGTCCGTCGAGCTGCGCGCCGAGCCGGAGGGCCGAGCGTTCCTGCTCGGGGGCGAGCCGTTCGAGGAGGAACTCGTGATGTGGTGGAACTTCATCGGCCGCTCCCATGAGGAGATCGTCGAGTCCCGCGAGGCCTGGAACGCCGGTGGCGGCGACCAGTTCGGCGTGGTCCGGGGCTTCGACGGTGACCGACTCCCGGCCCCGCCGATGCCGACCGTGCGGCTGCGGTCTCGCGGCCGGACCCGGTGATGAGGGTCGGAACGCGTTTGGGCCCGTCTGAGCAGGCTTGCTAGCCTTCCGTGTCGGCCCTCTTGGGCCTGGCCGCCTTAGCTCAGTCGGCAGAGCGATTCACTCGTAATGAATAGGTCGTCGGTTCGATTCCGACAGGCGGCTCCATTCTTGATCATCACCTGGCCCTGGCAAGCACTTGCCGGGGTCTACTGGCGAGCGTAGGTTGCTGCCGAATGCCACGGGATGAAGCTGCGACGATCGCACCGCGGCGCTTCTGCCCTCGACTGGCTCTTGCGAACGTGACGAGACCGTGGCAGAAGGAGATCACTCATGCAGGGGATCACCAGGCAGCTTGCTTTCGTCGCCGGAATCAGCGCCACAACCCTCATCGCTTCGTTGACCGCCACCGCCGCAACCGCACAGCCTTCCAGCCACTCAAGCTCCTCGGCCATTTCGATGTTCACCAGTGCCTCCCAGCGCAGCGGGGTGCCCGCGCCACTTCTAGAGGCAATCTGCTACCTCGAGGGAAGACTGTCGATGCACGCCGGGCATCCCAGCATCGACCATGGATACGGCTGCATGCACCTGGTGGCCAACGACCACTCCCATACGCTGCTTCAGGCAGCGCATGACCTCGGCGTGTCGCAGCGACGGCTACGTCTCGACATGGCGACCAACGTGCTCGGCGGCGCGATGGTGCTCCGCGACGAGGCCCGAGCACTGTCGCCGAGCCACTCGCTCCCAGCGCACCTCGGTGGCTGGTACGGCGCCGTGGCGACGTACTCCGACGCCGTCACCAGGTCAACGGCGACGCTGTACGCGGATGCCGTCTTCAAGGTGCTGCGCACAGGGTTCACCGGCCGCACTGACAGCGGACAACGGCTGGTGCTCGCTCCGCAACAGGTGCGCGCGGACAAGGGCACGGCCGCGTCGATTCGCACGCAGGCGGACGACCTCCCCGCAGGGTGCCAGCGCGACAGCAAGGTCGACTACTCGCCCGCGATCGACTGCATCGTCAATCCGAAGATCTTCGACTGCAAGAAGAGCCCCTACCAGTACCCCGGCTGCACCTATCTGGGTGCGAACCGACCGAGCAGCGAGTACATCAACGGCGTTGTCATCCACGACATCGAAGGCACGGCCCAGGACGGGCTGAACGTCTTCCAGGACCACAACAGCGGAGTGAGCATCCACTACATCGTCGACACCGACGGCACCGTCTACCAGTGCCTGCATGAGGCCGACATCGCCTACCAGGACGGGAACTTCTGGTCCAACTCGCACACGATTGGCATCGAGCACGCCGGCTTCGACGCCACCGGCTACGACTGGTACAACGCGACCGAGTACCTCGCCTCCGCGCAGCTCGTCGCTTACTTGCTGACCAAGTACCACCTGTCGCTGGACCGCGGAGTCCTGGTATCGCACGGCACGGTCCCCTCGCCGAACTACCTATCAGAAAACCATGTCGACCCGGGGCCGTACTGGATGTGGGACTACTACATGGGCCTCATCCACAACCAGGGCATCCCGTACTCGCAGCCCAGCACCAACCCCAATCTGTTCGCGGTGCATACCGACCAGCAGCCACAGGCTGACGGCACCGAGACCCAGAGCGACTTCGGGTTCTTCTACCTGTACAACGGGCCGAGCACCGACTCCGGACGCATCCCGTCGCTCAGCGGTGACACCGACATCACCGACGAGACCGACAACGTCGAGGCAGGGGTGAGCTACTACTACCTCGACAAGGAGCCCGACGCAGCCGGCACGGGTGACACCATGTACGAGGTCTGGTACGGCGAGCACGACCAGTCCAGCGGATTCCAGGACGCCAAGACCGCATGGATCGCCGTACCTCCCTCGGCCGACGTGGTCGAAGGCGTAGGGGCACCGGTGACGATCAATAGCTCGGACGGCAACCCGGTGTTCGTCTACGGGGAGCCACACGCGTCGTCTAGCTACATCCTCGGCGGTGCGCCGGACGGAGCCACGTTCGCATCGATGCTCACAATCGGTGACACCAAGCACCCGAAGAAACTCTGGTACGAGATCGACTTCAACCACCGGCAGGCTTACATTCCCGCCACGGAGGTGACCGTCGGCTAGTTCGCTCAACCCGGCCAGGAGGACTGAGAGTCCTGCGCATCATCGACCTCACAGTCAGTTCGACTGATGGCAGCTCACGGCAGGAGACTAAGGAGGCTCCGCTAGCAGCAGTCCGCTACGTCGAACCGGGGCAAGGTTGGCCAGCGGTCGCTGGCCCAGTGCGGCCAACTCGCATAGCCCGACGGAGGCACAGGGATCGGCCCGTATGCCAGCTCGTGTGCGGTCGGCGGCTGGCAGAGGGCTACGAAGCGGTCGTGGTCCTGTTCTGACATCGTGAACGTTGTCTCGGGTGCCTGCGCCCAGCGTCGATCACAACGCTCTCGGCGTTCGGCCTCCGGGATCGTCAGGTATTCCATGGCGAAGCGAGCACCTTCGAACTCGGCCATGGCGCGGATCGCATAGCGCTCCTCAGGGGACCAGCAGCCGAAGTCGAGAATCACCGAGGAGCCGCTGACGAGCACTTCATGCGCGACCCACACCATGCGTCCTTCGAGGATGTCTCGCCGGCCTGCGGCGTCGTTGTGACCGAAGAGCGGAGCCATCCAGTCGTCAGGGGTGAGCCGCAGGATGGCGTGCTGTCGCGCCAGCTCCTTGGCCCGGGTCGTCTTGCCTGAGCCTGGAAGGCCGACGGTCAAGTAGAGCGTCGGCTGGATCGAGGTCACGAGCACACCTTCCCGACGGCATGTCAGCCGCGTCAACCGAGATCAGCAGGCGGCCTCGGCCTAGCCTCTACTTCGATGGCCGCCGTGTCGACGCCGTACCTAATGACCAGCGACGATGCCGCTTGGCGCCGTCGGGGCCCGACGCCGGCTGCCGTCCGCGCCTTCGGGGTCGATGACCAAACGCTGCATCGCCTGGAGGGCGGTCAAGGACTCGCCTGGACCGACGGCCGGCTGGTGCTCAAGCCGGTGGGCTGCCGCCCGGAGCACGACTTCCTCTGCCGCACGTACGTCGAGTGGCCGACCGATGCCGCCGTACGCGTCCCTCGACCGGTCGAGCCCCGGGACGGCAGCTCCGATGGTTGGTCCGTCGACGGCTGGGGTGCGCACGTGTGGGTGCCCGGTCGGTCGATCGACTTCCGATCAGAGCTCGCGACGGTTCGTGCAGTGAGCAAAGACTTCCACGCGCTCCTAGCCGGCATGCCCAGACCGGCGTTCCTCGACACCAGAGATGACCCCTGGTCGTACGGCGACCGGCTGGCCTGGGAGGATGCCGAGCCGGTCGCCGACAGCGAGACGCGCGACCTGATCAACCGGCTGCGTGAGCGGCTCGCACCCGTCACCAGCCCGGAGCAGGTGATCCACGGCGACATCCTCGGGAACAT
>JAICMS010000109.1 GCA_025929075.1 Propionibacteriales bacterium | reverse complement strand
TGAACTCGCCGTCGTCGGCCTCGATGTTGAGGTCCTCGACTGCGCGGGTGCCGTCGTCGTACACCTTGCCAACGTGCGACAGAGTGATGCCGGCCATGTGGTCACCCTCCAACCGTCGTGTGCAGCACGAGCCGCTTCACAGTCACGATAGTCATCCGGGCACTGATCGGCAGGACTCGAACCGTCTGGTCACCTAGTTGTTATCGGCCGTGGCAGTCTCCCCTCCCCCGTGCCGCGCCGCAGGTGACCGGCACGGAGACCCCTCAGAGCGAGGCGTCCTCCAGCAGTTCCGTAACCAGGGCTGCCACCGGCGACCGCTCGGATCGGGTGAGCGTGATGTGGGCGAAGAGCGGGTGCCCCTTGAGCTTCTCGACGACAGCCACCACGCCGTCGTGTCTACCGACGCGCAGGTTGTCGCGCTGCGCCACATCGTGGGTGAGTATGACGCGTGAGTTCGCCCCGATCCGCGACAGCACCGTCAACAGCACATTGCGCTCCAACGACTGCGCCTCGTCGACCACGACGAACGCGTCGTGCAGTGACCGGCCACGGATATGTGTCAGCGGGAGCACTTCGAGCATCCCCCGCTCGAGCACCTCATCGATGACGTCGCTGTTGGTGACGGCGCCCAGGGTGTCGAAGACGGCCTGGGCCCAGGGCTGCATCTTCTCCGACTCACTGCCCGGCAGGTAGCCGAGTTCCTGGCCACCGACCGCGAAGAGCGGCCGGAAGACGACGACCTTCCGGTGCTGCCGACGCTCCAGGACCGCCTCCAGGCCGGCGCAGAGAGCGAGAGCCGACTTGCCGGTGCCGGCCCGGCCACCGAGCGAGACGATGCCGATCTCAGGATCGAGCAGCAGGTCGAGTGCGATGCGTTGCTCGGCGGAGCGACCGTGGATGCCGAACGCGTCCCGGTCGCCGCGCACGAGCCTGACCCGCTTGTCAGGGGTCATCCGGCCGAGCGCGCTGCCGCGTTCGGAGAGCATGACCAGACCGCAGTGGCAGGGCAGGTCGCGGGCCGCCTCGATGTCGGCCGACCCGTCGTCGTACAGGGCATCGAGTTCGGCAGCGGAGACGTCGATCTCCGCCATCCCGGTGTAGCCCGTTTCGACGGCGAGCTCGGCGAGGTACTCCTGAGCGCGGAGCCCGACGGATGCAGCCTTGATGCGCAGCGGGAGGTCCTTGGAGACCAAAGTCACCGCGGCGCCCTCGGACTGAAGGTTGAGCGCGACGGCCAGGATCCGGGTGTCGTTGTCGCCGAGCTGGAAGCCCGACGGCAGCACCCGTGGGTCGGTGTGGTTGAGCTCGACCCGCAGCGTGCCTCCGGCGTCCCCGACCTCGACCGGGTCGTCGAGCCGGCCATGGCGGACCCTCAGCTCGTCGAGCCGGCGCAGCGCCGACCTCGCGAAGTAGCCGAGCTCAGGGTGGTGTCGCTTGCCCTCGAGCTCGGTGATGACGACGACCGGGATGACCACCTCGTGCTCGCTGAACCGGCCGAGCGCTGCCGGGTCCGCGAGCAGAACGCTCGTGTCGAGGACGAAGGTCCGGCGCGTCGGCTCGGTTGCGGCCACGTTGCTCCCCTTGCTGGCCGGCGGGGCGGTCCGCCTCGGCCGTGGTTCCTCGCGGTGCTTGACCTCCGACGCTACGACCAGCGACCGGCCCTGCAGCGCCGCGACACGCGACCACCTGTGGTCGCGCCAGGAGTTCGTCTCTCAAAGGCGCTCGCCACACCCACACCGGCGCGTTGGTCAGTCGCGGCGGGACTGACCGGTCGACTGTGCCGACCGATCGCTGAGACGTGCGAGCATCGCGTTGTAGCTGGCCAGCGCCGCCTCGTCGTCATCCAGGTCTGCGGTCTGCTCGATGGGCCGCCCGCCGGTGTGGTCGAGCTCATCGGCGAGGGTCGCACGCCGGACACCCTCCAACCATCGACCGGCGGTGGCGTTCCTCTCGCGGTGGGTGAGATAAGCCCAGACCACGCAGACGATGAACAGCATCATCAGCCCGTCACCGAAGACCCACATGATGCCGCCACCGGACTGGATGTCGTGGACGAGCGACGGTCCCCACGTGCGGTGCATGTCGGCGTACGCCGGGAACGGCTCGTCATGCGTCTGCATCAACACGATGCCGACGACCGTGTCGGGTGCCATCGCAAGGAACAACAGTGCGATCCGGGCCAGGTAAGGCAGCCGCCAACGGATCGGCTCGTCACCCAACAAGGGCAGCAAGAAGATGAACCCGCCGACGAGGTAGAGCACGTGCTCGGCCTCGTGCACCCACATGTGCGTGAGCATCGCCTGCATGAACGACGTGAGGTGAGTACCGACGATGATCGCGGTGTAGAGCGCCAACCCAGCGATCGGGTGCGTCAACACGCTCACGGCTCGCCCGGTGAGCACCGACCTCACCTTGCCGACGGAGTGGTCGGGCGTGGCAGCGACAAGCAGCGAAAGGGGACTCGCGAGGACGATCAGCGCCGGAATCACCATGATCAGCAGCAGGTGCTGGACCATGTGCATCCAGAACAACACATGGCCATAGGCCTCGATGCAGGAGTTCAGAGTGACGGCGAGCACTGCCAGCCCGAGGTAGAACGACAACGCGCGGTACCAGGGTTGAGGGCGTCCATGGCGTCGCGCCATCGCCATACCCCACAGGTATGCCGCGCCCAGCAGCACGATGACCAGATCCCACCACAGGTTGAGGTACCAGGTCGTGAGGGCGGTGTGCGCGGTGAGAGGGGCGGGCGGCATCGACATGCCGCCCATGGACGTACCGCTTGACTGCTGTGAGCCGCTGCCGTGATGCGTCGAGCCGGACATGCCGACCATCGACCCGCTGCCCCCCGCCGCCATCTCAGCGGGTGGGTTGATTCGGTGACCGGCCAGCCAGCCGACCGTCTGCAGCACCTGCGGGACCGTCCAGGCCATCCGGCCGCCGTGGGTGAGGTTGTGGTGACCCCGCGTGTTGAGGAAACCGCGCAACCGTTGCGGCACCATCGCTGCCGCCTCCACGTGACCCATGCCCGAGATCAGGAATCGTTCGTGTTGACTGCCGTCGAGGAAGAACACCTCGTCGGAGTGCTGCACGTCGTAGGTGAGTGGCCGGCCGGTCAGCCAGTCCTTCGGAGGCGGTTGGCTCTGCGGCACCTTGCGCGAGTAGACGCCGAAGTACTTCCAGAGCCGGCTGACCGTCGCTTGGTCACCGGTAAGCAGGTCCCAGTCGTGCAGTTGTTGCGGGCCGGCGTACAACGACCGATACACCGCCAGTCGATGTGGCGTATCGCGCTGCGGGTCGACGGTGATGGTGAGGAACTGCACCTTGTCACTGAGACCGGCCCGCTCCACGGCCCGGGCGGCAGAGACGATATTGGTCGTGTCGAGCGGGCAGGTCTCCTGGCACAGCGTCATGCTGTCGGACACGACGAGCACCTTGCCCGCGTAGCGCGCCAGGCTGGTGCGGTGGCCGGCCGAGTCGGTCAGCTGAAGGTGGGTGATCGAGGGCGACACCGGCGCGTCGAGCTGGGTGCCGATGTCGTTGCCTGGAGCCGGCGGCTGTTGCTGTGCCGGCGCGCAGCCGGCCAGCAACAGAGTCCCGGCGACCAGCGCAAGCAGGAGCCGTGCGGGCGACCGGGTCATACCTCGATTATCGCTGCTGCCGGATGTCGCTCCTCCGTCGCCTCTGGGCACGGCTGAAGGGCTTGTCCGCAAGGAGGCTGCGGTACGACGACGGGCTGGTCAGGCGCCGTACCGGCGCTCCCTCGCGGCGTAGGCACGGATCGCGCGCAGGAAGTCAGTGCGACGGAAGTCCGGCCACATCGCCTCGCAGAAGTAGAACTCGCTGTGCGCGCTCTGCCAGAGCATGAAGCCGGAGAGGCGCTGCTCGCCCGAGGTCCTGATGACCAGGTCGGGGTCGGGCTGGCCACGGGTGTAGAGGTGGTCAGCGATGTGCTCGACATCGATGACGTCGGCCAGCTCCTCGAGCGTTGTGCCCTGCTGGGCGTGCTCGTGGAGGAGGGACCGGAACGCGTCCGCCAGCTCCCGCCGCCCGCCGTACGCGACCGCGATGTTGACCGTGATGCCGTCGACGTCGCTGGTGCGTTCGGTGGCCGCCTTGAGCCGCTCAGCGGAGGGGGCGGGCAGTAGGTCGAGCGCACCGACGGGGTGCAGCCGCCATTTGCCCACCGCAGCCAGCTGGTCGACGAGGTCCTCGATGACCTTCATCAGCGGCTCGATCTGCTCCGGTGGCCGGTTGAAGTTGTCGGTCGACAGGAGCCACAACGTGACCACCTTGACGTGGAGCTGATCGCACCAGCCGAGGAACTCCTCGATCTTGCCGGCGCCGGCGGTGTAGCCACCCTCGACCCGCTCACCGAGCGCCCGGGCCCAACGACGGTTGCCATCGCACATCATCCCGATGTGCTGGGGGATCTTGTCGGCTGGGAGGCTCCGCAGCAGACGCTGCTCGTATAGCCCGTAGGCAAGCGACCGCAGTGACGCCACGCCCCGAACCTCCTCCGTCCCGGTTGGTGTCCACCTCGGCCAGCGGTAGATGCCGGTCGGACGTCCCCGGCGAACAGGCTACCCCTGCGATGCACTCAAATCGGGATTACCGTGGTCGGATGATCGAGCAGGCTGGCTCAGCGATCACCGAGGTCGCCAACGAGATCAAGCCCAAGTTGCGCGGATGGCTGCATCTCGGCACCTTCCCGCTCAGTGTGGCCGCCGGGATTGTGCTCGTCTGTCTCGCTCCCACGACGAAGACCCGAATCGCGGTTGCCATCTTCGCGCTGGCGGCCAGTCTGCTCTTCGGCGTGTCGGCGCTCTTTCACTGCGGGCACTGGAGCCCGCGCTGGCATGGCATCCTCCGCCGACTCGACCACTCGAACATCTTCTTGCTGATCGCAGGCACCTACACGCCGTTCGCGATCGCCTTGCTCAACAGCACGAACGCCAAGATCCTGCTCTCGGTCGTCTGGGGCGGGGCGCTGCTCGGCATCGCGTTCCGGGTCTTCCTCATCGGTGCTCCGCGCTGGGTCTACCTTCCGGTCTATCTGGCGGTCGGCTGGTCTGCCGTCTTCTGGCTCGGCGACTTCGCCAAGACCGCCGGGGTCGCCGTACTGGTCTTGATCATCGTCGGCGGCGCGCTCTACTCGGTCGGTGGTCTGATCTACGGCTTGCGCCGGCCCAACCCATTGCCGCGGTGGTTCGGCTACCACGAGATCTTCCACTCCTGCACGATCGCGGCGTTGGCCGTCCACTACATCGGCATCTCGATCGTGATCTACTCCCGCCGCTGACATCAGCCCCATTTCGATTCGTCTGCGCCGATGACCTCCGGGCACGCGGGCCGGTCGCAGACGAATGCCCGGCCCACCCGACCGTCTGCGCCGCTGCCCTCCGGGGCACGCGACCCGATTGCAGACGAATCTGTTTGTGATCGGTCGTCAGTTCTCCTGGCAGTAGACGTCGACCTTGGCCTGCTGGCCGGCCCGTACGACGACGTACGGATGCGCCGGTTGGCAGGAAGCCTTCCCGCTCTGGTACCAGGGACTGTGGCCGATGACCTGGTACCGACCGGGCGGCACGCTGGCCTTGAACTCGCCGCTCTTGCCCACCGAGATCGTCACGCTATGCGGGCCGCTGAGGCTGATCTGTCCTGGGAGCGGACGGTTCGGCGTTCCGACGGGTCCACCAACCGTGAACAGCCGGCCGAAGACGTGGCCCGGCGGCGTCAGTAGGGGATGGCCCGGAAGTTTGAGCGCGTACGTCAGCATGCGCTGCGTGGCCGGCGTTGGGTGCCAGTACCAGCTGCCGCTGCGATCTTCGATCTGCACTCCGGCGCAGAAGCCCACCGCGAGGGTGACGCGGTCACCCCATCTGTCGACTCCGACGATGAGAGTGGTTTCGCGGGCCGGCGGCGGGTAGGAAGACCAGCACCCGGGCTGGGTGCGGGTGGCATGGAGCGTCAGGTCGCGCTCGACAAGGCCGATCTCCCGCTGGGTCAGTTTGCCCTGAGTCGGACCGACACCCGGCAGACCAGACTGACAGACGACTGCGCCTGCCAGGCCAAGCTGACGGTGGTCGACCACAACGGCGGTGGTCGTGTTCAATCCGTTTACTCGTTGCGACGTACAGCTGGGAGCCGCAGACGCTGTCCGGCGCTCGACGTATTGGCCCCGCTGCTTCCAGAGCAGATTCAGGTAGTCGCGCAGCAGACGGCTTGCTCCGGCGCGCTGCACCGTGCCGGTGGTCACCAGGTCGCAACCCTGTGTCATGGCACGCACGGACACGGCGTGCCCGTCGGCGTACTGGAACGTCAATGTGTAGTTGAACGGCTCCACAATCAGCGGACAATTGAGTAGCGTTGGCCGCGTCGGGAGGGCATTGACGCTCTTGACAAGCTGGCCGAGGTTGCTGACCAGCGCCTGCTGCGGAGCCGTCCAGCTCCTGCCGGCGAACTGGGACGCGGCCGGACAGATTCGGGCCAACACGGCACCGCTGGGGACGACGCCGTTGGCAGGTGGCGAGACTGGAGTGGCCGGCTGCCCGGGTGCTGGACATGTGAACGGGTGTGCCAGCTTGGGGGACGGAAGCACCGCCGTCGGAGCAGTGGCTGTCGGTCCGGTCGCCACCTGGCCGTTTCCGGAGCCGGAGGTGAGCACGGTCGGTACGACGACGATGGCGGCCACGACTGCGGCAGCCGCACCAACGGCGAGCAGGCCCTTAGTGCGGCGGGATCGGCGGGCGTAGCGGCGGGCACCCTCGGCCCGGCTGATCGCCGGGGGCGGATCAGGAGTTGCTTGATGCAACCTCTCGCTGAGCTCCTGCTCGAAGTCGTCGCGGTCGTCAGTCATGGCGGTCCTCTTCAGCGGGGGCGAGTGCTGGTGAGGAGCGCAGAGCGGCCAGCGCCTTGGACGTCTGGCTCTTCACGGTGCCGACGCTGCAGCCGAGCACGTCGGCGGCCTGTGACTCGGTCAGGTCGTCGAAGTACCGAAGTACGACGACCGCCCGCTGACCACGAGGCAGCCGCGCCAACGCAACAGCGATGTCCCGTTGCAGGGCGGCGACGTCGTCGGCGGCCACCGCCGAAGCAGGCGGCTCCGGCGGCTCGGCCGTCGAGACCTCGGCGTTCCACTTGCGCCGCCACCAGGCGACGTACGTGGTGAACAGCACCTTGCGGACGTACGCCTCGAACGACCCCTGAGCTGAGACGCGTTGCCAGTGCGGCCACGACTTGCCGAGCGCCGTCTGGACGAGGTCCTCGGCGCGGTGGACGTCGCCGGTGAGCAGCCACGCGGTGCGCCACAAGGCCGCGCCGCGAGCGGCCACGAAGGCGTCGAACCCGTCATCGGAGTTCGACACCTCCTCGCCCGCCGGCGTGGGCGCCACTGTCACCTCGCTCATTTCACTCCTCACCTACTGAGAAGTGGTGAGCCCCGCCGAAAGGTTGCCGCCCGCCACTCGCGACTCGTCCGGGCGGCACGGCAGCAATCCCCCGACGCCAGTCGGACGAACGGGAAGCGGCGGTCAGGTGGCTGCGCTGACCGAGGCGTCCTGGATGGCACGCCAGACCCGGTGCGGCGTGCAGGGCATCGGCACATCCTTCACACCGAGCGGGCGCAGGGCGTCCAACACCGCGTTGAGAACCGCAGCCGGCGCCGCGATCGCACCGGCCTCGCCGACGCCCTTGGTGCCCAGCGGGTTCGTGGTCGCCGGCGTGACCCGCCGGTCGGTTCGCATGCTGATCACGTCGGCGGCGGACGGCAGCGCGTAGTCGGCGAAGCTCGGCGTCAACAGGTTCGCCTCGTCGTCGTACGACACCTCCTCGAACAACGCTTGGGCGATCCCCTGCACGACGCCGCCGTGCACCTGACCTTCGACGATCAGCGGGTTCACC
>JAICMS010000146.1 GCA_025929075.1 Propionibacteriales bacterium | reverse complement strand
TTTCGGGCCTCGCGCCGTGTTCGGTCGGCGAAATGTCGGCGGCGAGTCCTACCGTCCTGGCCATGGTGAGGACAGCGGCATGGTGAGGACAGCGACGAGCCGACGTGCCGGCACCTTCGAGTGCGCCGAGTGCGGCTGGGAGAGCCCGAAGTGGGTCGGCAGATGCGGCGGCTGCCGGGCCTGGGACACCGTCGAGCCACAGATGGCAGCCGCCCAGCCCATCGCGGCCGGTCCGGTCACGTCGCCGGCGCGCCCGATCTCCCAGGTGCAGGCCGACCCGGCGATCAGCCGACCGACCGGGGTCGCCGAGGTCGACCGGGTATTGGGCGGCGGCATCGTCCCCGGGGCGGTCGTGCTGCTGGCCGGCGAGCCCGGAGTGGGCAAGTCGACGCTGCTTCTGGAGGTCGCGGCACGCACTGCCCGGGCCGGCGCCACAACGCTTTATGTCACCGGCGAGGAGTCGGCAGCACAGGTGCGTCGCCGTGCCGAGCGGACCGATGGCGTCGACGACCGGCTCTACCTCGCCGCCGAAGTCGACATCGCCGCCGTCCTCGGGCATGTCGATTCGGTCTCGCCCGACCTCCTGGTCGTCGACTCGATCCAGACGATGGCAGGGGCGGCGGACGGCGTCCCGGGTGGTACCACCCAAGTGCGAGCGGTCGCCAACGCCCTCGTCCGGGTTGCGAAGGAGCGGCACCTCCCGGTCGTCCTGGTGGGCCATGTCACCAAGGACGGGTCGATCGCAGGACCACGGGCGCTTGAACACATCGTCGACGTGGTGCTCCAATTCGAGGGCGAGCACGGGTCGCGGCTGCGGCTGCTTCGGGCCGTGAAGAACCGGTTCGGGCCGGTCGACGAGGTCGGCTGCTTCGACCTGCTCGAGGACGGCATCGTGGAGGTAGCCGACCCCACCGGCCTGTTCATTTCGCACCACGCCGAGCCCAAGTCCGGAACGTGCATCACCGTGACGCTCGAAGGGCGTCGACCACTGCTCGCAGAAGTGCAGACACTGGTGACCTACTCGGCCACGCCGCAGCCCCGCCGGGCGGTGAGCGGGCTGGACTCGGCGCGGTTGGCGATGCTGCTCGCCGTCCTTCAGCGCCATGCCGGCCTCGACCTCGCCGGCCGTGACGTCTACGCAGCCACCGTCGGCGGAGCGGTCCTGCGGTCACCGGCGGCAGACCTGGCCACAGCCATGTCGCTCGGCAGCGCCGCGGTCCGGCGACCGTTGCCGAGCGGCACGGTGGTGATCGGCGAAGTCGGACTGGCCGGGGAGCTGCGCCGAGTGCCGGCCGTGCGGGAGCGGCTGGCCGAGGCCGCACGGCTGGGTTTCCGGCACGCCGTCGTCCCGCGCGACACGGTGAGCGGCCCTGGCCGGATCGGCAGGGTGGGAGCGCTGAGCGTCATCGAGTGCAGCGACGTGTGCCAGGCCCTGTCGGCGCTCCGCCTGACGAATCGGCCAGCTGATCCCGGCGCCCCCGGCTTGCGCGCGGTCACCGGCGGTTGACCGGTCCGATGGCCGCTTGGCTCTAGACTTTGATGACGGCATAACGGACAGCAAGGGGCGGTCGTGGCAGGCGTCGACAAGCATCCCGACGACGCTCGACTGCGCTCGACGCTCGCGGCTGTGGCGCCCGGCACCGAGCTCAGAGAGGGTCTTGAGCGCGCCCTGCGCGGTCGGACCGGGGCTCTCGTCGTACTCGGCAACGACCGGGCCGTGGAGTCGATCTGCACCGGTGGCTTCCTTCTCGATGTCGAGTTCAGCGCCACCGGCCTGCGCGAGTTAGCGAAGATGGACGGCGCCATCATCTGCGACCGCGAAGCGAGCAGGATCATCCGGGCCGGCGTGCATCTCATGCCCGACGCCTCGATCTCGACCAGCGAGACAGGCACCCGCCACCGCACGGCCGAGCGGGTGGCCAGGCAGACCGGCGTGCCGGTGATCTCGGTGTCGCAGTCGATGTCCACCATCGCGCTGTACGTCGGCGACAAGCGGCACGTGCTCGAAGACGCCGGCGCAATCCTGGCCCGCGCCAACCAAGCGCTGGCGACCCTCGAGCGGTACAAACACCGACTCGACGAGGTGTCCAGCACCCTCTCGGCTCTGGAGATCGAGGATCTCGTCACCGTCCGCGACGTGGCGTCGGTCGCGCAGCGGCTGGAGATGGTGCTGCGGATTGCCACCGAGATCGAGGGATACGTCGTCGAGCTCGGCACCGACGGCCGGCTGCTCTCGCTGCAACTCGACGAGCTGGTCGCCGGGGTCCACAGTGAGCGCGAGCTTGTCGTCCGCGACTACGTCCCTGACCGGCGCAGGGGGCGATCGGCGGAGCAGACCCTCGGCCAGATCGAGCAGCTGTCGTCGGGCGAGATGCTCGACCTCGGCTCTATCGCCCGCGCCCTGGGCGTCGGCGGGACCGAGATCCTCGACTCATCGGTGAGTCCGCGCGGCTACCGGCTGCTGGCCAAGGTCCCGCGGCTGCCCGCGACTGTCGTGGAGCGCCTGGTTGAGCACTTCGGCCACCTGCAGAAGCTGCTCGCAGCCAGCATCGAGGACCTGCAGGCAGTGGAAGGGGTCGGCGACACTCGCGCCAGGTCGGTCCGCGACGGTCTGTCGAGACTGGCCGAGAGCAGCATCCTCGAGCGCTACGTCTGAGCTGCTACGCCCCAGGCGCAGCGGTGATGGTGAACGGCACCCGGACCGGGTTTCCACCGACCATCGCCGCCTCCACCCAGTACTGACCCGGCTTCGCCGCGCTGCCGGTGCCATGGCATCCCAGCACCGACGAGTGACCGTTCCAGTCGTAGTCGTATGTCGTCCGCACGCCGGCCCGGACGACGAGGCGCTTCGCTGGGAACAAGTCGGGGCAGTCGGTGGTCGCCCAGACCACGCTGCTCGCCGACACGACCCGGATCTCCACAGTGCCCGGCGCAACGTCGAGCGTGCAGGCGGCCCTCGTGACGCCGCGGAACACCAGCCGGAACTCCGTGCCGTGCCCCTCGACCGCGTCGGCCGCCCGCACCCGCAGGGCCACGTCAGCCGCACCACAGCGGCCCGACGGCGGGGCCAGGCTCGGTGCCGGAGCCGTCGTCCGCCCCGCGTTGGTGGGCGCCGTCGGGCCCGGAGAGACCGGAGCCGTGGGCGGGTTCGAGCGGGGGTGCTGATGGTGCTGGGTCGCCCGGGGGGTCTGCCCGGCCGCAGGGGAACCCGCGTCTGAGCGGCCGGCCGCGACCCACCACAACATCAGCACTACGAGCAGACCGAGTGTGAGGAGGACGAGCCGACGCCGCCAATAGATCTGCGAGGAGTGCGGGCCCCTCGGTCGCAGCACCCCGCTCATAGCAGCCCACCGTAACCGCGCCCGGCCGCCGATCGTGGGATCATCACCGTCGACATGCGCGCGATCGACCTGCAGTCGGCGGTGCTCGGCTGGTACGACGACAACGCCCGCGACCTGCCCTGGCGGCAAGCGGGCACCGATCCGTGGGCGGTGCTGGTCAGCGAGGTCATGCTGCAGCAGACGCCGGTCGCTCGAGTCCTGCCTGCCTACAGGGCCTGGTTGCAACGCTGGCCGTCTGCCCCGGTGCTGGCCGCCGCGCCGGTCGCCGAGGTGATCCGGCAGTGGGGTCGGCTCGGCTATCCGCGTCGGGCGATACGGCTGCACCAAACCGCCACCGTGGTCACCGCAGACCACGGTGGCCGGCTCCCCGAGGACTACGACGCCCTGCGGCGGCTTCCCGGTGTCGGCGAGTACACCGCAGCGGCGGTGTCGGTTTTCGCCTTCGGCAGCCGGCTCGCGGTTTTGGACACGAACGTACGGCGGGTGCTGGGCCGGGCCATCCGTGGCGAGGCCTTCCCGCCGCTCCGGCTCACCGATGCCGAGCGAGCCGCCGCGACGGCGCTCCTTCCAGCCGAAGCCGAGACCGCAGCCCGATGGAGCGTGGCCGTGATGGAGTTGGGCGCGTTGGTGTGCACGGCCCGACGGCCGTCCTGTCACGCCTGCCCGGTCGTCGCGGGCTGCGCGTGGGAGGCCGCCGGGACGCCCGGAGCCGACGACCGACCGCTGCGCAGGCAGCCCTATCCGGGCACCGACCGGCAGTGTCGCGGAGTCATCCTCGCCCAGCTGCGCGAGACCGACACACCCATCCCGACCGCCGACGCTGCCCCGGGTTGGCCCGCAGTGCAGCGGGCACGGGCGCTCGACTCGCTGGTCGCAGACGGGCTGGTCGCCAGCACACCCGACGGCCGGCTGCTCACCCTGCCGTGATGCCGGCGTCCTGTCACGCCTTGGGCGGCAGGGCCTCCTCCACCGGGGCCGTGTCAGGCAGTTCCGACTTCGGTGTGCCGCTGAAGGTGAAGTGGGCGCTGATGCCTTCGCCCTCGACGCCGACCAGCACGATCTGACCAGGTCCAACCTCGCCGTACAACATCTTCTCGGCGAGTACGTCCTCGATCTCGCGCTGGACCGTGCGCCGCAGCGGCCGGGCACCGAGCACGGGGTCGAAACCCCGGCCGGCGAGCAGTTCCTTGGCCACCTGGGTCAGCTCCAAACCCATGTCGCGGTCCTTCATCCGCAGCTCGACAGCGTCGATCATGTAGTCGACCATCGCGATGATCTCGTCCTGTGTCAGCGGCGGGAACACGATGATCTCGTCGACCCGGTTGAGGAACTCCGGCCGGAAGTGCTGCTTGAGCTCCTCGGTCACCTTGGCCTTCATGCGGTCGTAGGAACCCGCGACGTCACCAACCTGGTGGAAGCCGAGGTTGATCCCCTTGGCGATGTCTCGAGTGCCGAGGTTGGTGGTCATGATGATCACGGTGTTCTTGAAGTCGACCACCCGACCCTGGGAGTCGGTTAGTCGGCCTTCCTCGAGGATCTGCAGCAACGAGTTGAAGATGTCTGGGTGGGCCTTCTCGACCTCGTCGAACAGCACTACCGAGAACGGCTTGCGCCGCACCTTCTCGGTCAGCTGCCCGCCTTCTTCGTAGCCGACGTAGCCGGGCGGTGAGCCGAAGAGCCGAGAGATGGTGTGCTTCTCGGAGAACTCGCTCATGTCCAGCTGGATCAGCGAGTCCTCGTCGCCGAACAGGAATTCGGCGAGCGACTTCGACAGCCAGGTCTTGCCGACGCCGGACGGGCCGGCGAAGATGAACGACCCGCCGGGCCGCTTCGGGTCCTTCAGACCCGCACGCGTGCGCCGGATCGCCCGAGACAGTGCCTTGACGGCCTCATCCTGCCCGATGACCCGCTTGTGCAGCTCGTCCTCCATCTTCAGCAGCCTGGTCGACTCCGCCTCGCTGAGCTTGACGATCGGGATGCCGGTCGCCGTCGCGAGCACCTCCGCGATCAGCTCCTCGTCGACCTCGGCGACGACGTCCATGTCGCCGGCCTTCCACTGCTTCTCGCGGTCTGCCTTGGCGAGGATCAACTTCTTCTCCTCGTCGCGCAGTGACGCGGCGACCTCGAAGTCCTGCGCGTCGATGGCGCCTTCTTTGCGACGCCGTACGTCGGCGATCTTTTCGTCGAACTCGCGCAGGTCCGGCGGCGCGGTCATCCGGCGGATCCGCAGCCGCGAGCCGGCCTCGTC
>JAICMS010000176.1 GCA_025929075.1 Propionibacteriales bacterium | reverse complement strand
TTTCCGCCGACGGGCGCCGAGTCTCCCGCCCTCGTCCCCCGCTCCGCGAATTGCGGGAAAGTGGCTGCCCTGCGTCCGAGAGGTCCAGCCAGTTTCCCGCATTTCCGGGGACCTGAGCGCGACCTACGCGGGGTAGGCGGCGATCTCGGTGGCCTTGACCGAGGCGAAGACCGGGTCACCGACCCGCAGGTCGAGTGCGGCTAGGGCGGCGGGGGTGACGTCGGCCAGGATCGAGCCGATCTCGGCGTCGACCTGCACGCGTACGGCGTCACCGTGGGGCGCCACCGAGCGGACCACCGCCGACCACACGTTGCGCGGGCTCCCGGCGGGCCGGCTGGCATAGAGACCGACCGCGGACGGCGAGAAGACGGCGACCACTGCGCCATCGACGCGTTCGCTGACCACGAGATCAGGCCCCGTGGCCGACCGCACGACACCACCCACGGCGGTGCCGGATATCAGGTTGAGGCCGACGAGCGCCGCCACGTGGGCCGACCTAGGCCTCGCGGCGACCTCGGTAGGCGAGCCGGTCTGCACGATCGCGCCGTGCTCGAGGACGACGAGTCGGTCGGCGACCACGAGCGCGTCGAGCGCCGAATGGGTGACGAGCAGGCTGACGCCGCCGAAGTCGGCGAGGTGGTCTCGCAGCGTCGACCGCAGCGTCATGGCGGCGCCGGCGTCGAGGGAGGCCAGCGGCTCGTCGAGCAGCAGCACCGCCGGCCGGCAGGCGAGCGCTCGCGCGATCGCCACCCGTTGCGCCTGCCCGCCCGACAGCTGGCGCGGCCGGCGGGCGGCCAACTCTGCGAGCCCCAGGCGCTCGAGCCACTCCCGGGCTGTGGCGTTGGCGGCGTCCTTGCTCATCCCGCGCCGCCGTAGTCCGAAGGCGACGTTGCGCACGGCGTCCAGGTGCGGGAAGAGCAGGTGGTCGGAGAAGACGAAGCCCACGTCACGCCGATGAGCCGCCAGGTGGCTGCTGCTGTCGGAGACCACGCGGCCCCCCAGCCTGATCGAGCCGGAGGTGATCGGCTGGAGCCCGGCGATGGCCCGCAGGGCGGTGGTCTTGCCCGCGCCGTTGGGCCCGACCACCGCGACCACCTCGCCCGGTGCGGCGTCGAGGGCGAAGGTCGTGGTGTGCTCCGGTCGCCGTACGACGAAGTCGGCAGCCAGACTCACGGCGCGACCCCGGTGATCCAGCGCTCGCGCAGCGCGACCAGCACCACGATCGAGAGGGCGATCATCACCAGGCTGAGCGCGATCGCGGCGTCGGGGTCGCTCTGCAGCCCGATGTAGATCTGCAGCGGCATCGTCCGGGTGACGCCGGGGAAGTTGCCGGCGAACGTAATGGTCGCGCCGAACTCGCCGAGCGCACGCGCCCAGCTGAGCAAGGTGCCGGCGGCAATCCCCGGGGCGGCCAGCGGCAGGGTGACATGCCAAAAGGTCGCCAGCCGCGACGCGCCGAGGGTGGCCGCCGCGTCGTCGTACCGGACGTCGGTGGAGCGGAACGCGCCCTCGACGCTGATCACCATGAACGGCAACGCCACGAACGTCTGAGCAAGCACCACGGCGGCGGTCGTGAACGGCACGGTGATGCCGAAGGCGTCATCGAGCCAACTGCCGATCAGCCCGGTGCGCCCGAACGCCAGCAGCAGTGCCACCCCGCCGACGACCGGCGGCATCACCAGCGGCAGCGTGACGAACGCGCGCGCCACCCGCCGGCCCGGGAAGTCGACCCGGGCGAGTGCCCACGCCAGCGGCACCCCGAAGACCAGGCACAGCGCCGCCGAGATCGCCGTCGTCGCCAGGCTCAGCCAGAGCGCCGTGCGGACGTCGGCATTGCCGAGCTCGTGCGCCACCGACCCCCAGGGCGCCTTGGCCACCACCGCGACGACCGGTACGACGAGGAAGGCGAACCCAATCACGCCCGCGATGACGAGGGCGGCCGGCGCTCGTCCGAAGACCTGTCCGTTCGGCCGGGCCGTCGGGTCGTGCGTCGCCCAGGCCCGGGTCACCGGCCGGAGCCTTGCTGCGTCGTTACGCGTGGCGACGGTGGAGTCTGCTGCGGCCCGAAGCCGGCCCTCCGCAAGACCTGCTGGCCGCCCTTCGACAGCACCAGGGCGACCCATTCCCGGGCCAGTCGCGGCTGCGCGGCGCCCTTCACCGGCGCCACGAAGTAGGGGTTGGTCACGTCGAGCCGGCTGGGGATCGCGACGGTGCGGACCGCGGTGCCGGCCGCCTTCGCGTCGGTGACGTAGACGATGCCGGCATCGACATCACCGAGCTGAACCTTCGCCAGCACCGACTTCACGTCGGCTTCGTAGGACTTCGGCTTTGCGGTGATGCCGGCGACGTGGAGGATCGTCTTGGCGGCCGCGCCGCAGGGGGCGCTGGGGTCGCAGACCACGAACGCCGCATGGGCCAGGTCGGCGACGCTGCTGACGTGGCCGGGGTTGCTCGGCGGCGTGACGATGACGAGGGTGTTCCTCGCGAACTGGACGGGCCGGGCCGCCAGGTCGTGCCCGCGCTCGACCGCCACCAGGCTCTGCTGGTCAGCCGTCGCGAGCACGTCGGCCGGGGCGCCGGCGGCGATCTGCTCGGCCAGCGTCGTGCTCGAGTCGTAGGACACCCGCACGGTGACCCCCGGGTGGGCCTGCTCGAAGCGGCTCGCGAGCGTGTCGAAGCTGCCGGTGAGCGAGGAGGCGGCGAACACGGTCAGCGTCTGGCCGCCTCCACCGCCGCATGCGGTCAGTGTCGAGGCGGCGAGCAAGACGGCGAGTACGGCGACCACTCGGCGCCTCATCGCCGTACCTCGACGATGACGTTGGTGGCCTTGATCGACGCGACGGCCACCACGCCGGGAGCGAGACCGAGCGCGTCGGCGGCTTCGCGACTCATCAGCGACACGACGCGGAACCGGCCGCAGCACATCTCCACCTGGGCCATCACGCCGTCTCGCTGGACATCGGTGACGATGCCGGGCAGCGAGTTGCGGGCGCTGACCGTGTGCGGTGACGCCTCGGCGCCCTCGACGGGCAGGTTGGCAGCGTCGCGGGCGAGCGCGGCCAGGTCCTCGCCGCTGATGCCGGCCCGTCCGCCAACCGTGCGCTGGGGGACGAACCGACCCTGGTCGGCCCACCGGCGGACCGTGTCGTCGCTGACCGCCAGCAATGACGCTGCCTCCGCATATCCGTAGATTGACACGCTGAGAGTTTACGCAGGTACGGAGATATGCCGGGCAAATACGGCAGAATCGCGGATCGTTGCTTTGTTGCCCTCGGGCGCGCGGTTTCTCGCTGTGGCGCCGCGCGACAATAGGCCCGTGAGCCAGACGCGCAGCGGCTATCGCCAGTCCTTCGGCGGGCTGATCGGTGCGCTGGTCGCGGTCTTCGTCGTGATCGGGTTCGTGTGGGCGCTCGGCTGGTTCCAGCACCGGCCGCTGCCGAACCCCACCCCGACTGTCAACTACTCCGCCGCGCTCTCAGCCGCTCGGCAGGAGGCGCCGTTCCACGTCCTCGCCCCCGAACGGCTTCCTGCTGGGTGGCGGGCGACCAGCGTCAACTACGCCGGCGTCGGCAGGGACATCTCCTGGCACCTTGGGTTCCTGACGGCGGCCAACCAGTACGTCGGGCTGGAGCAGGGCAACGGGCCGTCGGCGAAGTTCGTGGCCCTCAAGACGAAGGCGACGCGGACCGGGCCGACGGTGCGCCTCGGCGACCAGAGCTGGACGACGA
>JAICMS010000124.1 GCA_025929075.1 Propionibacteriales bacterium | reverse complement strand
GCGGTGACCCACTGACCGATGCCCTCGAGGACGCTCGCGATGACGACTCGGCCCACCGGGACGGTGGCCAGCACAACCCGCTGCTGCTGCTCGATCGACGTCGGCGCGGACTGCCCGGACAACCCGTGCTGCGCTGTCGGCGACTCGCCGCCTGCCAGTCGGATCAGGTCGCTGCGCAGTCGACGGGCAGCCGGCAACGACAGGAAGGACAGGTCGACAGACGCCTCCTCGCCCGCCGCCATCTCCAGCCGGACGCTGGCCAGGCCGAACAGCCGCGGGATGACTGGCTGGTTGAGGTCGACGGACTGGACCCGGTTGAGCCGCACCTGCCGGCGCCGCCGAACCAGCAGCCCGTCGTGCAGCAGCAGCGTCTCGGCGCCGGTGTTGTCGGTGACGATGCGGAATCCGGTCACCTTCCACGACAACCAGCCGACAGCGATGCTCGCCAGCGCGAGCAGGAACACGACCGCCAGCACCTCCAGCAGCACCGATGTCTCGGCGTCGCCGTGGAGGGCGTCCCAGATCCAGCGCAGTCGAGACAGGTCGTCGCGGAAGATCCCGAGGCCGGCCGCGATCGCTACTCCGACTGGCCGCCATGACCGCAGAAACGGCGTCAGCGGATGCAGCCGGTGCAGCTCGCTGCCGGTCATAGCCCGGCCGACAGGGCCTCGCCGTGAGCGGCCAACCGGTCGCGCAGCGCTTGGGCCTCGGCCGTCGGGAGACCCGGGATCCGCGCATCCGTCGTCGCCGACGCGGTGACGAGGGTGACGGTCGCGATGCCCAGCCGGCTGCTCACCGGGTTGGCGCTGACCTCGATCACCTGCATCCGGCCGTATGGGACGACCGACAGCCGCCGGTGCAGCCGGCCGTGAGTGACCAGCAGGTCCTGCCCTCGCTCGGCGTATGCCCACGACGTGACGATGCGCGGTACGACGACGAACCAGCCGAGGTCGAAGACGAGGAGCAAGGCCGCCCCCGCCGCCAACAGCGCCCACCGCGTGCCGCCATGGGACAGACCGGCGGCGACGAGAACGCCGAGTGCCGCCGCACCTGCCGGGAGAAGGGGGAGTCGACGCTCGACGATCAGCCGGGGCGAAACCGGGTGCCACTCCAGCTCCGGGTCGCGAAACAGCCGATCACTGGACACCGCCACAGCGTACGAACTTTGGCCGGCAAGCCGGGTCAAACTGCAGCCCGCCGTTGGATTGACAATCGTTTTCAAGTAGATGAAAATGATTGTCATGTCGAGCCGGGTCGCAGTCGCCTGTGGGGCCATGGTCGCCGTCCTGGGAACCGGCTGCGCACCTGTCTCGTCGGCCACGGGACCGGGCCTGCATGTCGTGGCGGCCTTCTACCCCTACGCCTTCCTCGCCCAACGGGTGGTGGGTGACGCGGGAACTGTCGTCAACATGACCCGGCCGGGCACCGAGCCGCACGACATCGAGCTGACACCACAGCAGGTCGCAGACATCAGCACGGCTGATGTTGTGATCTACGAACGGACCTTCCAGCCGTCAGTCGACGCGGCTATCGAGCAGAACCCGCCGGCCCACGCGCTCGACGTCACCACGGTCGTCCCGCTGCGCACGACGATGGCGGGCGGTGCTGACGGGGTGTCGGCGCAGCCGCTTCCCGACGACCCCCACCTCTGGCTCAACCCGCGTCTGCTGGTGCCGATCACCGACCGGCTCGCGGAGCTGTTGAGCCGCGCCGACCCCCGACATGCGCACCAGTTCCGTGCCAACGCCAACGCGCTCAACCGGCAGCTGCTCGCCCTCGACACGCAGATCCATCGGGGCCTCGCCACCTGCCAGCGGAAGCTTTTCGTCACCAGCCACGCGGCCTTCGGCTACTTCGCCGCGCGTTACGGGCTCACCATGCTGCCGATCGCCGGACTCAGCCCGGAGGCCGAACCGAGCCCGAACCGGCTGGCCCAGCTGCAGGCCGTGATCCAGCGCGACGGCGTCACGACGATCTTCTCCGAGGTCCTCGAGACCTCGAAGTACGCGACCGCGCTAGCCGACGACACCGCCGCGAGGTCGGCCACCCTGGACCCCATCGAGGGGCTCACCACCACCGAGCACCACCAGAACTACCTCACCCTCATGCGCGACGACCTCCGGGCGTTGCAGAAGGCGAACGACTGCTCATGAGCGACGTCATCTCGATCACCGGCGGCAACCTCGCACTCGCCGGACGCCCCGTACTGCGCGGCATCGACCTGCACGTCGGTGCAGGTGAGGTCGTCGCTGTCCTTGGGGCGAACGGCTCCGGCAAGTCGACGCTGGTGAGAGGGCTGATCGGTCTGGTGCCGTGGGCGAGCGGCGACCCCCGGCTCTTCGGCCAGCCGCTGCGCGAGTTCCGCGACTGGCGTCGAGTCGGCTACGTGCCGCAGCGGGTCACTGCGACGTCCGGTGTGCCGGCGACCGTGGCCGAAGTTGTCGCCTCCGGGCGGCTCGCGCACCGCCGGCTGCTCCTGCCGCTCAGCAGGGCCGACCGGCTCGCCGTACGGCGCGCGATCTCCGCTGTCGAGCTCGACGACAAACGCTCCGACGCCGTCGGCCACCTTTCCGGCGGCCAGCAGCAGCGGGTGCTCATCGCCCGGGCGCTGGCCACGGAGCCCGACCTGTTCGTGCTCGACGAGCCGAACGCCGGGGTCGACCAGCACAACCAGGCGGGCTTGGCGCGCACGCTCCGGCCACTGGTCGCGAGCGGCGCGACGGCTCTCATCGTGCTGCACGAGCTGGGCCCGTTGGGGGACCTCATCGACCGCGTGTTGGTGCTGAGGGAGGGCAGGATCGGGTACGACGGGCGGCCGGACCGCTTCACCGAGCCGGCCGCCGCGCACGACCATCACCATCCGGGGGGCCGCAGCGACAACGTCCCGATCAGCAGCAGCGGGTGGACGTCGTGACGATCTTCGCCTACGACTTCATGGTCCGGGCACTCTTGGCGGCGCTCTTCACCGGCTTCGCCGCTCCGGCCGTCGGCACGTACCTCGTGCAGCGGCGGATGGCGCTGATGGGCGACGGCATCGGCCACATCGCCGTCACCGGTGTGGCGGTCGGACTGTTGACCCAGCAGTCGCCGGTCTGGACCGCCGTCGGAGTCTGCATCGTCGGCGCCGTGCTGATCGAGGTGATCCGGGAGCGCGGTCGGACCAGCGGCGATGTCGCGTTGGCGTTGATCTTCTACGGCGGCATTGCCGGTGGCCTGTTGATCACCGGACTCGCCGGTGGCAGCGCCCAGACCTTGGAGAACTACCTCTTCGGCTCCATCACCACCGTCTCCGACGCCGACGTTTGGACCGTCGTGGCGCTGGCGGCTGCAGTGATCCTGCTCGCGATCGGCTTCTCCCCACAGCTGTTCGCGGTCTGCCAGGACGAGGAGTTCGCCAAGGTGCTCGGACTGCGCGTCCGGGCCTACAACCTGGCGACGTCGGTGATGGCAGCGGTGACGGTCACCGTCGCGATGCGCACCGTCGGTCTGTTGCTGGTCAGTGCCTTGATGGTGGTGCCGGTGGCGACGGCTCAGCAGCTCACCAAGGGCTTCAAGGTGACGATGCTGCTCGCGATGCTCTTGGGCGCAGCAGCCTCGGTCGGCGGGGTGGTAACCAGCTTCTACTTCGACTTCGCGCCCGGCGCAACCATCGTGCTGTTGGCCCTCGCCGTGTTCGTGGCGGCGTGGCCGGTTGGAAGCCTGCTGCGCTACCGACGCCGGCTGCATGAGCCGTTCCCCGCCGGCGAGGTGGGGCTCCCGCACACCGCCGTACCGGAAGACCACGACCACCGACACGGTGCCGACTGTGGCCACCAGGCGGTGCTGCACGGCAACCACGTCGACTACGTGCACGATGGCCATCGGCACGCTGCGCACGCCGACCACTACGACGAGCACTGAGAGGAGGGCCATGAGCATCGCCGCTAGACCGACTCGACAGCGCCGGGCCGTGCTCGCCGCGCTAGCCGGTGAGGAGGGTTTCCGCACCGCCCAGGACATCCACGCCCTCTTGCGCGAGCGCGGCGAGGACGTCGGGCTCACCACCGTCTACCGAACCCTGCAAGCCCTCGCCGATGCCGATGAAGTGGACGTGCTGCGCACTCCGGACGGCGAGGCGGCCTACCGACAGTGCAGCAAGGGTCACCACCACCACCTGCTCTGCCGGGAATGCGGGGTCACCGTGGAGATCGAGGGTCCGGCGGTAGAAGCCTGGGCCGCCAAGGTCGCCACCGAGCACGGCTTCGCCGACGTCGAGCACATGGTCGAGATCATCGGCACCTGCCGGGACTGCGCAGCGCGCGGTTAGCGTCCCGGGTCAAGCTGTGCCGTAGCGCCGGTCGCGCCGGGCGTAGATGTCGATCGCCTCGAAGAGCGTGCGCCGGGTCACGTCCGGCCACAACACGTTCATGAACACCATCTCGGCGTACGCCGACTGCCAGAGCATGAAGTTGCTGAACCGCTGCTCCCCCGACGTCCGGAGCACCATGTCGACGTCCGGCAGCTCGGGCACATAGAGGGCCCGGGCGAAGGCACGCTCGTCAATCCGGTCAGCGCGCATCTCGCCTGCCGCTGCCCGTCGGGCAAGTTCGCGGGCGGCGTCGGCCAACTCGGCCCGCCCGCCATAGTTGACGCACATCGTCAATGTCAGAACGGAATTCTCTCGGGTCAACTGCTCGGCGACCTGCAGCTCCTTGATCACCGACCCCCACAACCGAGGCCGCCGGCCGGCCCATCGGACGCGCACTCCCATCTCATGCATCTGGTCACGCCGACGTCTGATCACATCCCGGTTGAAGCCCATCAGGAAGCGGACCTCTTCGGTGGAGCGAGCCCAGTTCTCGGTGGAGAACGCGTACGCCGACACGTACTTCACCCCGGCGGCGATCGCGCCCTCGACCACCTCCAGCAACGCCGCCTCGCCCGCCTCGTGCCCGGCGGTGCGCGGCAGACCCCGCGCGCGGGCCCAACGACCGTTGCCGTCCATGATCACCGCGACATGCCGGGGAACGAGCTCGAGCGGGACTCGTGGTGGCGCGGCGAACGGGTCGGAGTCGCCTCCTGCGCCGGTCATCGCTCGACATGCACCAACGAACGGAGTCCCCGTTCGAGGTGCCACTGCAGGTACGCCGCGACGAAGCCACTGGCCGCCTTGCGATGCCGAGTGTCGATCGCCTCGGCGGTCGACCAGTCACCGGCCAGCAACGCCCCGAGCAGGGCGACGGTTTCAGTCGCGGGGGTGGCTGACCCGGCCGGCCGACATACCGCACACAGCATGCCGCCGGCTCCGGCGCTGAAGGCGCGGTGCGGCCCGGGAGCGCCACATCCGGCGCAGTCGCCGAACGACGGCGCGTAGCCGGCCAGTGCGAGCGACCGGAGGAGGAAGGAGTCCAGCACCAGGGTCGGCTCATGCGCGCCGGTTGCCAGTGACCGCAACGCGGCCAGCAGCAGCAGGAACTGCTGGACCGCGGGCTCACCCTCCTCAGCAACGAGGCGCTCGGCAGTCTCCAACATCGCGGTGCCGGCGGTGTAGCGGGCGTAGTCGCCGACGATCGCCTGCGGGAAGGCGGAGGACGACTCCACCTGGGTCACCACCTCGAGCGTCCGACCGCGAGCGAACTGGACGTCCACGTGCATGAACGGTTCCAGCCGGCCGCCGAACTTCGACTTGGTTCTGCGCACGCCCTTCGCCACTGCCCGCACCCGGCCGTTGGACCGGGTCAGCAACGAGATGATGCGATCGGCCTCACCCAGCTTCTGGGTGCGCAGCACGATCCCCTCGTCGCGGTAGAGGTTCACTCCCCCATTCTGCCGACCCCCTACCCCGGTGGCAGGATCGGCGCGGTGATCGAGGTGACCGATCTGCTCGACCGGCTCGAGCGCTACTACGACGTCGTACCGCGCAGCCGCGCCGATGTGGAGAAGCTGGGGCCGTTCACTCTCTTCGTCGCCCGTGCCGGCTGGCCGTACTACGCCCGCCCGCGACTGGGCGCCTCCGACTTCACTGCAGATGACGTACGACGAGTGCTGGATCGCCAATGCACGTTGGGAGTTCCGCAATCCGTCGAGTGGGTGCACGAGACGACGCCTGGCCTTCTCGCCGCCGCTGAAGAAGCGGGGATGTCGGTGCAGCACTGCCCGCTGCTGGTGCTCTATCCCGACCAACTTCCGGAGCGGCCCGACCCGGAGGTCGCCCGGATCCTCGGCCCCGAAGACGATGTCGCGCTGAGACAGTCAAGGGCCGCCGTCTCGCTGGGTTTCCGCGACCCCGGGACGGATGTCGGCGAAGAGGGGATCGCCGAACGCGACGCTCTGCTGGCGGCCGAGTTCGCCGAGCCGGACGTCGCCTTGGACGAGCGGATCGCCGACGGATCCTTCCGGGCTGCCGCCGCGTGGCTCGTCGAAGCGCCTGCACTGGGTGCCGTCGGAGGCGGTGGGCATACGCCGGTCGACGACGTCACCGAGATCACCGGAGTGGCGGTGCTTCCGCGGTTTCGGCGACGCGGACTGGGCGCTCTCATCACCGCGGCGCTAGCCGGTGACGCGCTGGAGTCGGGAGTCGATGTTGTCTTCTGCAGCGCAGAGTCAGTCGACGTCGCCCGGGTTTACCAGAGAGTCGGCTTCCGACGGGTAGGAACAGCCTGCATCGGGGAGGCGAAGTTGTTGCCGACAAGCACCGAGTAGGCCATTTACTCGTCGAGGGTGAATGCTCTCGCACGAGACACCGCCCGGCAGGAGTGGGCAAGCGGGAGCCAACAGCCGCCTCCGGCGGCGAGGCTCGCGCCTTGACTACGCTTGACTAGGGGGTCACTTTGTGTGACCGTGAGTCACAGCATGCGCCGCCAGAAAGGCCCGGAGGTCATAGAAATGTCCAAGTCCCCCATGCGTCGCCGTATCGTCGCCGCCGTCCTCGGTGTCGTCGCCCTCGTCGGCCTCACTCCTGCAGCCGTTACCGCCG
>JAICMS010000223.1 GCA_025929075.1 Propionibacteriales bacterium | reverse complement strand
CGAAGAGGTCTACGAGCTTCGGTTCAAGCACCCCGACTGGGTGGCGATGCAGACCAGGCAGGCCGGCCTCGAAGGCACCGGCGAGATCAAACTGCGCCGGCTCGTCAAGGAATCGCTGCGGATGCGCCCCTCGAGGATTGTCGTAGGGGAGGTGCGGGCCGAGGAGTGTCTCGACCTGCTGCTGGCGCTCAACAGCGGCCTTCCCGGGATGGCGACGATTCACGCCAACTCGGCGCGCGAGGCACTCGTCAAGCTGTGCACATTGCCGCTCCTGGCCGGTGAGAACATCTCCGCACGGTTCGTGGTCCCGACAGTGGCGGCCAGTGTCGACATCGTCGTGCAGCTCGGCGTCGAGCCCGGTGGGCGGCGCCGAGTACGCGAGATCGTTGCGGTTCCCGGCCGGGTCGAAGCCGACGTGATCGAGACCGAGCCGGTGTTCGTGCTCGACGGCGGCCGTTTGGTCCGCACGCACGGCATGCCGCCGCGCCTCGACAGGTTCGCGCAATGCGGCATCGACATCCACCGCGTGCTCGACCAGCCCTCGGCGGCGCCGGTGCGGCCGACCGACGACGAGTTGGCGGATCCGCTGGCGGGTGGCATCTGACATGGGAGCGGTGCTTGGCCTGCTCCTCGGTGTCGGGGTCCTCCTCGTCGTACAGGCATGGACCTCGCCACAGCCGGGATGGCGGGCTCCGCGAGCCGCCGGCCGGCTTGACCGGCTGCTCCATGAGGCGGGCATGCCGTCTGTCAGTCCCACCGCCTTGGTGACACTCAGTCTGCTCGCAGCGGTCTTCGTCGGTGCCGTGGTCGGCCTGCTGTCGCGCACGCCGCCGGTGGCGCTGGCCTTCGGCGTCATCGCAGGGTATGGGCCGATGGCAGTGGTTCGAGGCAGGGTACGGCGACGTCGCCGCGAGTTGGCGGAGGTGTGGCCAGAGGCTGTCGACAACCTCGCCTCGGCCGTCCGGGCCGGTCTGGCGCTGCCGGAAGCGCTCACGCAGCTGGGTGAGCGGGGGCCGGAGCCGCTACGGCCGGCGTTCTCGACCTTCGGTCGCGACTACCTCGCTTCGGGACGGTTCAACGACTGCCTTCGCCGGTTGCGCGACCAGTTGTCCGACCCGGTCGGGGACCGGGTCATCGAGGCGCTCCGGGTCGCTCGTGAGGTTGGCGGTGGCGACCTCGGCCGCGTCCTTCGATCGCTTTCCCGCTTCCTGCGCGACGAGGCGAGGACGAGGTCGGAGCTCGAGGCCCGGCAGGCGTGGGTGGTCAACGGAGCGCGACTGGCTGCCGCCTCACCATGGGTGGTGCTGCTCGCGCTGTCGTTCCAGCCGGAGGTGATCGGACGCTACCGGTCGGCGGCCGGGGTCGTCGTACTGCTGGTCGGCGGGATCGGCTGCCTGGTTGCTTACCGGCTGATGATCCGGCTAGGTCGGCTGCCCGAAGAACGCCGGGTGCTCCAGTGAGCACTGCATTGGCCGGCGCACTGGTCGGCGGGGCAGGAGTTTGCGGTCTGCTGCTGGCGATCACGCGGGTGCTGGTGTCCCGGCGTCCGAGCCTGGAGAGCCGGGTGTTGCCCTACGTGCGCGACGTTCCCGCGTCGG
>JAICMS010000156.1 GCA_025929075.1 Propionibacteriales bacterium | reverse complement strand
GGGCGCCTTCCCGGCGCGCGTTGAGCTCCAGCACGTGCTGTCTGCGGCGCTTGGTGTACGCCGTGCGGGCGGCCGAGAACCGCTTCCACAGCTCGTCATCACTCGGCTTGTCGAGGCGGGCCAGCGCCTTCCACTGCTCGAGCAGGCCACGAAGCTTCTCCGGGCCGCCACGCCAGTCACTGCCGCGGGCGATCCGCTCGGCCTCCTGGACGATCTCCTGCTTGGCGGCGCGGGACTGCTCGGTCCTGGCCGCTCGCTCGGCCCGACGCTCGGCTCGGAGCTGCTGCACGATGTCGTCCAGCTGGTCGACCCGGGCAAGGAGCCCGTCGAGATCGCCTACCGCCGGAGCGTTCTCGACGCTGCCGCGCATCTTGCCGAGCGACGCCACCGCCTCGTCGGGCGACATCGCCTTTGCGCGCAGCCGCTGCTCGAGCAGGTCCACCTCGACCTCGAGGTTGGTGAAGCGCTTGACATAGAAGTCCATCGCCGCCTGGGGGTCGCCGCCCGGCCACTGGCCGACCGCCCGCTCGCTGCCCCCGGTGTTGACGTAGACGGTGCCTTCGGCGTCGACGCGGCCGTGCTCGGTGCGGATCTGATCGCCGGGTGCCTCGGCGCTGCTCACTTGTTCCCCTTCGTCGCAAGCGTGCTACTGGCGGGGCTGGACGTGGTCGGGGTCGCACCGGATGAGGCCGGAGGTGTCGACGGTGTGATGAGCGACGGGGTGATGTTCGTCGGCAGCGGGTTGACGGGCGGCTGGTTGCTACCGTTCTCTTTCGAGACGATCGTGACGACCAGCCACGTGATCAGCGCGACGACCACCACCGCGGCAAGCACCATGCCGGCGATGCGCAATCGACGTGCCCGGCGCGCCGCCACCTCGCGGCGAGCCTGCTGGCGTTCCCACTTCGCCCTGGCGACCTCTCGCCGACGCTGCCTGGTCTGTGCCACCGATACCTCCCCGGCACGTCGACGACGTGCCCGACCGCGGACCGGGTGCTCAGTCTAAGGCGACTGTGCTCGCGGTCCACCGCACCCCAGTGATCGTGACCATGCTGTGCCTTTCGGCCGGTCCGCTCGATAGGCTGGCGAACCCCAGCGAAGGAGAAGCAGAGCCGTGCTCGTTTCGGTGTTTCCCGCTGGACCTTGGCAGGCGAACTGCTACGTCGTCGCCGCGGCCGCCGGCGAGGAGTGCCTGGTGATCGACCCGGGCAAGGACGCCGCGAAGGGCGTGGCCGACCTCGTCCGCGAGCACCGGTTGCGTCCTGCTGCGGTCGTCCTGACCCACGGCCACATCGACCACATGTGGTCGGTCGCGCCGGTTGCGGGCGCCTACGACGCCACGGCGTATGTCCACCCGGCCGACCGCCACCTACTGACCGATCCACTGGCCGGCATCTCGCCAGACACCGCCGCGATGCTGCTCGGAGAGCCGGTAGCGTTCGCCGAGCCCGCCGACGTCCGGCTGCTGGAGGATGGGCAAAGCCTCACGCTCGCCGGTCTCGAGCTGGTGGTCGATCACGTTCCGGGCCACACCGCCGGTTCGGTGACGTTCCGGGCTCCGTACGACGGGCACGAAGCACCGGAGGTGATGTTCTCCGGAGACCTGCTGTTCGCCGGCTCAATCGGCCGGACCGACCTCCCAGGCGGCGACCATGCGGCGATGCTGCACAGCCTCGCCACCAAGGTGCTGCCGTTGGACGACGCCGTGGTGGTGCTGCCGGGTCACGGGCCGGGTACCACGATCGGTCGCGAACGCTCCGGCAACCCCTTCCTGACCGGACTTGCCGCTTCCGCTGAGCGGAACGGTTAGCCAGATGCCGAAGGTCGCTCCGCTCAGCGGCTTCCCCGAACTCCTGCCGGCCGACAGGTACGTCGAGCGCTCGATCATCGACCAGCTTGCGCGCACCTTCGAGCTGCACGGCTTCGCCAACATTGAGACCAGGGTGGTCGAGCCCCTCGACAGGCTGGCCAAAGGTGGTGAGATCGACAAGGAGATCTACGTCCTGAGGCGACTACAGGGTGGGGAGGACGACGGCACCGGTCTCGGGATGCACTATGACCTCACGGTGCCCTTCGCCCGCTACGTCCTCGAGAACGCCGGGCGGCTGGAGTTCCCGTTCCGGCGCTACCAGATCCAGAAGGCCTGGCGCGGGGAGCGCCCACAGGAGGGGCGGTTCCGCGAGTTCACCCAGGCCGACATCGACGTCGTGGACAAGAACGAGCTGTCGTTCCACCACGAGATCGAGGTCGCCGCCGTGATGGCAGAGGCCTTGGTCGCCACCCCCTTGCCGCCGATGAACATGCAGCTCAACAACCGCAAGCTGATCGAAGGCTTCTATCGGGGCCTCGGCATTCCTGACCCGTCCGCGGTCATGCGGGCCGTCGACAAGCTCGACAAGACCTCGATCGGCGCGGTCGAGGAGGCGCTGGTCCAGGAGGTGGGGCTGAGTGCTGCCGACGCCCGCAAGTGCCTGGACCTGGCCGCGATCCGCGCTGCAGACGTGTCGTTCGTCGACGACGTGCGGCGGCTGGGCGTCGAGCACCCGCTTCTCGACACCGGCCTAGAGGAGCTGGCGGCTGTACTCGATGGCTGCCTCGCCAGCACCGGCCGGCGGTTCACCGTGGAGGCAAACCTGCGGATCGCGCGGGGGCTGGACTACTACACCGGCACGGTCGTCGAAATCTTCATGTCTGGGTACGAGTCGTTGAAGTCGGTCGGCGGAGGTGGGCGCTACGACGCCCTCGCCAGCGACGGCTCCACGACCTACCCCGGCGTCGGCATCTCGTTCGGAATCTCGCGCAGCGTGGTGCCGCTGCTGGCGCGTGGCGTGCTGTCCGGGAGCCGGCCGGTCCCGTCAGCAGTCCTCGTCGCCGTTGCCGACGAGAAGTCGCGGTCGGTCAGCAGACGAGCGGCAGACCGGCTGCGAGTCCGTGGCATTCCGACCGAACTAGCGGCCAGACCGCAGAAGTACGGCCGGCAGATCCGGTATGCCGAACGTCGCGGGATCCCGTTCGTCTGGTTTCCGGGAGCCGGCGGCGCCCCCGACGAGGTCAAGGACATCCGTTCCGGTGAGCAGGTCGTCGCCGACGCCGATGAGTGGTCCCCACCGGCTCCCGACCTGGCGCCGCGCGTGGTCGGCGAAGACGCCGACAGCTCCACCGACCGTCGTACGGGCAAGGAGGACAGGTGATTCGCAGCCACGACGCCGGAAGCCTCGCGATCGCCGACGCCGGCAGCATGGTGGTGCTGGCCGGGTGGGTGGCCCGGCGACGAGACCATGGCGGCGTCGCGTTCGTCGACCTACGTGATGCATCGGGGATCGTGCAGGTCGTCATCCGCGACGAGGAGGCGGCGCATCCGCTGCGGTCGGAGTTCTGCATCCGCGTCACCGGTGAGGTCGCGGCGAGACCGGCCGGCAACACCAACCCCGCGCTGCCGACCGGGGACGTCGAGGTGCTCGCCGACGAGGTCGAGGTGCTGAGCGAGTGCGCGCCCTTGCCCATCCCCGTGGGGGACCATCACGCCGGCACGGTGAACGAGGAGACCCGGTTGAGGTACCGCTACCTCGATCTCCGGCGCCCCGAGATGGCCGCCAACCTGCGGCTGCGGGCCCAGACGACCGCGATCATCCGCTCGGTGATGGACGCGAACGGCTTCGCCGACGTCGAGACCCCCTACCTGACCCGCTCAACCCCTGAAGGAGCGCGCGACTTCCTGGTGCCCGTCCGGTTGCAGCCGGGGTCCTGGTATGCGCTGCCACAGTCGCCGCAGCTGTTCAAGCAGCTGCTGATGGTCGCCGGTCTCGAGCGGTACTACCAGATCGCCCGGTGCTTCCGCGACGAGGACTTCCGGGCTGACCGGCAGCCGGAGTTCAGTCAGCTCGACATCGAGATGAGCTTCTGCACGCCGAGCGACGTCCAGGATCTCGTCGAGCAGCTGCTGGCCCGGCTGTGGAGGGAGCTGCTCGGTGCTGAGATCGAGCTGCCGATCGAGCGGTTGAGCTATGCCGAGGCGATGCGCCGGTTCGGCATCGACCGTCCGGACCTGCGGTTCGGCTGCGAGCTCGTCGACTGCACCGACTACTTCGCGGGCAGCCCGTTCCGGATCTTCCGTGGCCCGGACGAGCCCGAGCGGGAAGGCTTTCACGTCGGAGCAGTGGTGATGCCGGGCGGAGCCGGCCAGTCCCGGCGGCAGCTCGACGAATGGCAGGAGTGGGCTCGCGCCCACGGCGCCCGCGGTCTCGCCTACGTGACGGTCGACGCCGAGGGCAGCCTCGGTGGGCCGGTCGCCAAGAACCTGTCGGAGGCCGAGCGGTCGGGCCTGGCTGCCCATGTCGGTGCCGATCCCGGCGACTGCGTGTTCTTCGCAGCGGGGGAGCGGGCAGCCGCGCTGGGGCTGCTCGCGGCCGCCCGGCTCGAGATCGGCAAGCGGTGCGGTCTCGTCGACGAGAGCGCCTGGCGGTTCGTCTGGGTCGTCGAAGCGCCGATGTTCGAAGCTGTCGACGCCGGCAACGGCGGGCACGGCTGGACGTCAGTGCATCATCCCTTCACCGCGCCGGCACCGGAGTGGGTAGACAGCTTCCATGAGCACCCTGCCGAGGCGATCTCGCAGGCCTACGACATCGTGCTGAACGGGTCGGAGATCGGCGGCGGCTCGATCCGAATCCACCGGCCGGAGACGCAGCAGCGGGTCTTCGACGTATTAGGCATCGGCGCGGAGGAGGCGGCCGGCCAGATCGGGTTCCTGCTCGACGCGCTGGGCTACGGGCCGCCGCCGCCCGGCGGCATCGCCCTGGGGATCGACAGGCTGTGTGCTCTGGTGGCGGGTGCGGACAGCATCCGGGACGTCATCGCCTTTCCCAAGACCGCTTCGGGTGCAGACCCACTGACCGGGGCGCC
>JAICMS010000161.1 GCA_025929075.1 Propionibacteriales bacterium | reverse complement strand
GGTCAATGTGCGTCTCCAGAAGGTGTCGAGCTGGTCTCGCAGCGCACCGACGCCTGCCTCGTTGAGCCGGTAGATGCGCCGAGTGCCGGCCGCGCGGTCCTCGACCAGGCCGAGGTCCTTGAGCACCTTCAGGTGTTGTGACACCGCCGGCTGGGTGATCGGCAGCGTGTCGGCAATCTCGCCGACGGACCGCTCCCCTTGAGCGAGCTCGAGCAGGATCCCGCGGCGGGTGCGGTCGGCCAGCGTCGCCCAGGCCTGGTCCTCTTCATAAGTCATTACGAATGTAAGTTACGACTGATGTACTGATCCGGTCAACCCCAGCCACTTCTCGACCGGACACCCCGGGCGGCGGCTTGGATTCGGACAATTCGGGGTCCGATTCGGGCCTCCGGGGGTGTTCGGTCACAGGGAGCGCCGTTCGGATCCAGCGAGGCTCCGCTAGCCGCGGTGGTTCACCCACATGGAAACGTGAGCGGGCTCGACCGCCCGTTGGACGACACCGGCCAGGTCGGCCTGCACGGTATCCAGGTCGACGGCGCTCTTCAGCCGGGCGGCGAATGCGGCGACCATCTGGTTGGCGTCGTAGCGAGCTCGGTTGAACCGCCGGTCCACCGCCCACTGCACTCGCCGTCGCAGCGGGTTGAACAAGGCCGCTGCCACCAGCGTCGACACCGCAACGGCGATCCCGGATCTCACCTGGAGCACTTCGGTTGCCAGCAGCACCAGGCCGGCGTACAAGCCGACCAGCAATCCGGTCACGATCGCGTAGGCCAGTGTCCGCGAGATGATCCGGTCGATCTCGTAGAGCCGGTACTTCAGTACGGCGATCGCGATGGAGGTCCACAGCCACAGGAACGCCAGGCTCTGCAGCACGTTCATGAGGGGCGTGTCCACCCACTCCGATGCGACGAACACGACAGCCAGCACCAGCGCGGCCGCGGCGCACCACTTCAGCTGCAGCCGCTCGACTCCTGATGACTTGGCGAACCTGACGACGACCGCGACCATACCGACCAGCAGTGCTGCACTGAACAGGCCAGAGACCGTCTGGATGAGCAGACCGGCGGGGCCGCCTGAGGCGTCCGGGCTGGATGTCCTGAACGGATGCCGCCAGGTCAGGGTGGCTGAAATCAGCGCTGACACGGTGGTCAGCCCCAGTGCGCCGCCGACAAACCAGGCCGCACCCCGCCACCGCGGCGAGCGCAGCCGTCCAGTCGGAAACAGTAGAAAGAGGAAGGCGAGCATCGCGATCGCGATGGCCCAGACCCATTTGGACAACCACGCGAACAACCTGCCCACGGGTAGCGATCCGGGGTGCGTGCCCAAGGCATGCGGCTGCCCAACTGGTCGCCCGGAGGGTCATCGGGATTCGCCATCCGCCGATCAGAATCTTCGGCCGGGACTGCGGCCGTGCATCATCCACGAGCCGCAGGCTTATGCCCTCACCGTTCCGTCAGCGTTACGGTTCGGTAGGAAGTTCTCACGCTGATCACTGAATCGCTGACTCCAGTCGTCCCTCGCAGGTCAGCGGCGAGCGGAGTCTCGGCGAAACCAGCCGAAGGCAGCCGTGAGGAGGAAGAGCACAACCCCGATGATGATCAGCCAGAACAGCGCCTTGATCAGCGCGCCGATGATGATCAAGGCCACCCAAATGATCAGCAACAGAGCCACGAGCTGCAGCACGGCATCCTCCTCGGCAGGCAAGAGCCCACAAGAGTAACAATGTCCGCTTCGGCTCGTCGGTTGCCGGCCCGAGGCCTTCAACCGCCCACGGATACAGCAAAATCCGCCCGACCCCTGCGCGAGGGGTGCGGGCGGATCCTGGAACGTGGTTTGTCAGATGACGCGAACGTTGTCTGCCTGAAGGCCCTTCGGCCCCTGGGTCACGTCGTACTCGACCTTCGCGTTCTCCTCCAGCGTCTTGAAGCCGCTGGACTGGATGGCGGAGAAGTGTACGAACACGTCCGGCTGGCCGTCGTCTTGACTGATGAAGCCGAAGCCCTTTTCACCGTTGAACCACTTCACTGAACCCTGTGCCATTTACTTTGCTGCTTTCTGTTCTGGCGGTCCGGCCGAGCGCCGGCACCATGGCTGCCGTACTAGGTGCTCCCACAGCCGCCGACCAAGACATCGGGCCCTGATAAACGAACGGCGCCCTTGTGGAGGAATCCACGGGCGCCGATGAAAAACGTGCGGAGACTTCTACTGCAACTGAGTGCAACCCTAGCAGGCGGCGGAGCTCACCACTCGACGAGGGTCCAGATCTCCGGGCGGCGGAGGGGATCCTCGTCGACGTCGGCGAAGAGGGCGGCTGCCTGCTTGAGGTGGTCCATCGACTGGTCGTCCTGGCCGCTGGCTCGGAGCAGGTCGGCCAAGTTGGTGTGCAGGGCGGCGAGTCTGTGCCGATCAGCGAGACGGACGCCTCGCTCCAAGGCTGCTTCCGCCATCTCCAGCGCCTCCTCATTGCGGCCGGCGCGTGAGAGCAGCCGAGCAAGGTTGTTGAGGGCCGCGATCTCGGTGTCAGCGTCGCCGTGGCGGCCCGCTTGCTTGAGGGACTCGCGGAGGGAGCGCTCGGCCGACGGTACGTCGTCCCTGCTGGCCGCGAGCATGCCGCGCACGTTGAGGGCGTAGGCAACCGAGGAACCGTCGCCGATCCGGTCGGCCAGCTCTAGCGCCGCTTGGACATGCTGTTCTGCCTCATCGGGCGAGCCAAGCCGGTAGGCGAGCAGGGCACGTTCGGCGGTGATCCGTACGGCGTTCGCATCGTCCGGGCCGAGTACGTCGAGGGCTGCCAGCAGATGACCGTCGGCGGCGGCGTAGTCGCCGAGCCGGTGGTGGACGTCGGCGAGCCGGCGTTCGATGGCTGCGGCCTGCCGATCGTCCGTAGCGGCCGCAGCCGCCACCTCGAGAGCCGCAATCGCTTCGCCGTAGCGGCCGAGCGCGGTCAGGCTCTCGGCCTCGGCCAGTCGGCCGGTCGGCGTCGGCGTACCGAGCTCAAGCGCTGATCGGACCTGGGTCAGCGCCTCCTCGTGGGCATGGAGCTCTTGAGCGGCGACCGCCGCACGCCAGTGCCAGTCCGCTGCTTCCGATGTCTCACCCGCTTCCTGCAGGTGGTGGGCGATGGCACCCGCCTCGGCTGCCGTGACCTGTCCGGCGCCAGCGCGCCGGGCGAGGGCGCGCCTGGCGCGCTGGTGGAGAAGCCGTCGCCGGGCAACGGTCAAGCCGTCGGTGACAACGGCACGTACCGCCTCGGACGCGAGGTCGTATCCGTCGCCGCTCGGCCGCTCGACAAACAGGCCGGCAGAGACGGCCTCCTCGAGCGCGGCAACCGTCTCAGCATCACCGCGGCCACTCGTCTCGCGCACGACCTCTGGGTCGATGCGGCCACCGAGGATCACAGCGGCCGCCAGGACCTGCCTCCCTGTCTCGGACAGCCTCCCCGTTCGGCGCGCCAACGTCTGTCGAACGACGCCTGTCGTGACACCGACCGGATCATCGCCACGCCGGACCGCCTCGACGTAGGCGACAACAGCAGCTGGGATGCCACCGGTTTCCGCGACCAGTGACGTGACGTCGATCTCGCCGACGGTCGGGTCGGCGGCGACGAGCCGTTCGACCTCGCCGACGTCGAACGGCCGGAGCACGAGGTGTATGCCGGTGTCGCCTTCGACCGCATCTGTGACGGCCCGTTCTAACGGGGTGGGATCCGATGGGCTGTCTGTGGTCCACGCCAGGAGAACCGCCAGCGGCAACGAGTCCAGCCTTCTGACGAGGTAAGCGAGCAGCTCGCCGGATGCCGGGTCGAGCCAGTCGGCGTCGTCGACGACCAGCGCGACTGGGCGCCCAGCGGCAGCGAGCAGCTCTCGGGCGGCGGCGTACAGCCGGACCATGGCCGCGGGATCATCACCGTTGGCCGGACCTTCGAGGTCGGCCACCTCGGGAAGGAGGCGGGCAAGCTCTGCCCGCACGGGCCGAGCCAGCCGCGTAAGCGCATCGGGCACGGCCGAGACAAGTCCTCGGGCGAGCTCGGTGACGGCGCCGTACGCCAAGCCGGCTTCCTCCGGATGGCAGCGCACCGACACAGTGAAGAACCGGTCCGGCTGGTGCGCAGCCCTCCGAAGCAGCGTTGTCTTCCCGATCCCAGGTGGACCGGATACGACCGCCACAATCCCGCGGCCGTCAGCGGCCCGCGCCATCGCCTGGCCGAGCGAGGTGACCTCGACATCCCTTCCCACGTAGGCGGTGTCCCCATACGAAGCCAGGGCCGGCTCGGCTGAGGCGACCGTTGCGGCAGCGGTCTCGGGGGGAGGGAGCGTGCCGCGACGAACGGTGTCGTACAGCTGCGTTGTCTCCTCGAGCGGCGCGACTCCGAGCTCGCTGTCGAGCACCCGGACGCACGCCCGGTACTGACGCATCGCGGCCGAGCGTTGGCCCTGCCAGGCGAGGATCCGGATCAGCGCATGATGTGCGGGCTCGTGGAGCGGGTCGAGCGAGAGCCACCGCTGCGCGTCCGCGAGCGCGACGTCCAGGTCGCCCGAACCGATGTCGGCGTCCACCAGCCGCGCCAGTGCCTCCGCCAGCACCCGCTGAAGCGCATCCGCATGATGGCCGTGCCAGTCGTCGTACGCCGGCGCACCGCGCACCACGAAGCCGGCGAGGAAGTCGTCCCGATACAGCTTCACGGCCGCCCGCAGGTCGT